>NZ_JAPDCD010000004.1:0-160607 GCF_027705695.1 Aeromonas sp. QDB62
CGCTGCCTTGCAGGCGGCCAGTTCTGGCAGTGCAGCCGACTCCTGATATTTCGTGCAGTCGCCTTCTGAAAACGACAACCTTTTTCAGCTATTTCCCACCCTTTTCAGGTCAATAAGGTCTCTTTGAGGCTTTTGACCTGGGGTGTCAGTGTACCTTGATCTATTGACTCAAAACTAGCGATGGGGATAAGAACGGGGCTGTTTTGTGACAGACGCCCCGTCATGAGGTCGTAGCCAGATGTACCGCTACGAGTTGATTTGAAAGGGGTTATCGCGATTCCCGACTCTGAGCGTCGGGAATCGCGGGCTCAGGCGCGAGAGAGTGAAGGATCCGCGCCTTTGCCCAGCTTGTTGGTCAGGGGGGAGGAACGAGGGCGGAGACGTGCTGGCGTCGCTTCCGTTGCCATCGGCGGTGAGGCAGATTGTGCCTCTGTCGTCTCAGTCTCCGGGTAGAACTCCTCCAGCAACAGCGGCACCTCTTCATCCACCTCCTCGAACTGGCCGTTGCGCAGTAGCGCCCGTGCCACCGCTTCCATCTCGCTGATCGTCATCCCTGCCTCCTCGTCCTGCATCGCTTCCTGCCGTGCTTGACCGACCGCCTCGGTCAGCGTCAGCTCGTCGCGCAGGGTCAGGTCCACGTAGTAGACCGGGGTGCGGTAGGACTGGGTGGTGCTCTTGGCCCGCAGCCGCAACGTCAGCGGCAGATAGCGGGTCAGGCCGCCACTCACCGCCTCCAGGTACTTGAGCCGCGCCGCCAGAGTGCGCACCGAGTTGTAGCCGGTGGTGCGAAAGATAAAGCTGCCGAGTTCGTCCCCCTGTCCCTCCACAAACAGGTTCAGTCGCCCATACAGCTTGCAGCCCTGTTGCTGACCGTAGGGGCAGCGTTCCGGGCCGGGACAACCGACCTCTTCCATCCCCTGTGCGCCGACGCGTCTCGCCACCTCCCCATTGCCGACACACAGTGGCCGTCCGGTCTGCCGGTCGAAGGCGCTGTATTCGGCCCGCAGGTTCAGGTCGCTGTCGTTGAACAGCACTCGCACCGGAATGGCGCGGATCTTGGTCTGCTCCTGTCCTTGGCCACTCTTTTGCGATGAGTAGTGTTGGTGCAGGGGATGGAGCAACCATCCCCCTTTTTGTTGTATCTGGGTGGTGAGGGTGAAGCTGTCGTCCTTCTCCGGTACCCACTTATCCTGTTTTTGCACCAGCTTGCCGATGCAGATCCGCCCGATCACGGGCGGGGTTATCGCCAGTCCTTTGATCATGGTGTTTGCCTCAAGGGTTGAATGGTGAAACGGCGCACGCCGGGCACCGGTTTGACGTAACGGGTGAGCAGGTCGGGATGATCTTGCCCGAGCTTATCCAGATCCGGCGCCAGCCGGTCTTTGCTGCGCTTCCAGGTGATCTTGCCATCGGCAAACAGCCCGGCTGTCGCTTCACCCAAGGTCGCTTGCAGCCGCTGTTTGAGTTGTGACTCTTGTTGCTCGACAGCTTCCTTTTGCTGACGCAAGCGCAGTAGCTCCCCAAACAGCTGGTTGAACTCGGGAGAATCGGAGAGATCCACAGTCTGGCCATCGTCACGCGGAAACAGCCAGCTCAGGGCATTGGCGGCATCACTGGAGCCGTCAGGCTCAGGCTGCTGGTCTTGTTGCACCATCTGCCAGAACTGCGCTTCCCGCTCGGTGAGATCCTGGATCTTCTCCTCATCGCGCTCGATGCGGTAAATCCGAAAATCCTGGCCGCCGATCAGCACTGCTACCTCAGCCCAGGCATGGCCAGTGACGGCTAGTTGATGGAGTACCTGACACTGGTAAGCAACCGGCACACCTTCCTCCCACTGGGGGGCGCTGTGATAGCTGGCGGTCTTGATCTCCAGAATGCCCGGCCCATCGGGATGGCCGACCACCTCCCGATCGAGGTTGGCGAGCATGAAGGGTTGCTCGGGATGTTGCAGTACTGCATTGACTCGGCGTACACGAAAGCCGGTGCGTTTGGCATAGACCTGCGCCAGCACAGGTTCCAGCTCAATGCCCCACAGCACAGCTTCCTTATGGGAGATATCCTCCGGCTCCTTGCGGCCGGTCTTCTCCAGCCACAGGCTGAGCGGGCATTTGTAGGGGGATAGTCCCACTGCCACGGCGGCATCGGAGGAGCCAATGCCGAGTTTGCGGATAGCGAGCCACTGCTCGCGGGTTAATTGGGTAGTGGAGGCCAGCCGCAGGGCCTGGCCGTATTTGGATTTTGCTTTCATGACGACTCCTTGTTAACGGCATAAATGGCTACGCCCGGATTGGCTTGCGCCAGTCCGGGTGAGGTCGTTATGCGGTTTGAATGGGGAAGCGGAATTACTGCAGCAGAGTGAGTGCTTGGCTCAGGGCTTGGGATTTGAGTTGGGCGCCCTGACCAAACCAGGCGGAATCGAGCCGGTGATCTTGGCTGCGGGCACGGCGGTGGTGATCCACGTATTCGGTGACAGCATTGACCAACCCCCAGGCTGTATTGCGGGAGCTGGCAAGCTCTGAGCCCATACCTGCGCCCTGATAGAGCTCATGCAGCCGTTGTACCGGCCTTGTGAGAATGATGTTCTCCTCATCCCGCGGTTGCGCCAGCAGGTCGCTGAAAAAGCGCAGTGCCTCTTCGGGGGCCACGGGCCGCTGTGCCAGCGCCTTGGTCTGGACTTTGAACTCATCCCAATGGGAGAGTCCCAGTCCGAGCGACTCTTTGACGGCAGCGGCATCGAACTGAGTGGAGTGGGGCACCTTGATGGCACCGGTAGCACTCCGCAGTGCCATCTGCAGGGTGTTGTTGCAGACCACCCGCAGAGATGTGAACTGCGCCGTGGTGCAGAGCGTGCCGTCGCAGCTGGTCGCCAGCAGCAGATAGGACTTCACCAAATCACCGCCTGCTAGCTTGAGATCCTTACCGGTTTTGGCCAGTGCCCACAGCTTGCGGCCACCTTTGAGCGAGCCTGCAGTCTCCAGCTCAAAGCCACCGGCTTCTACCAAGTCTTGATAGAAGTGCAGTACCTCGTGAGGCTGTACCACGTTGTAGCGGCTTGAGACCACCGATAGGGGGGCAAGGGTATCGGAGCGATAAAGTACCTTGCTGTCGCTGTAGGGGCGGATATGGAGTGCATCGGAGGCGACGTTAAACATCACGTCGCTCTGCTCGATGGTCCAATCCATTCCGGCAGCCTGCAGCCAGATATCGAGAGATTGTTGCGGGGGCAAGACATTGCCAAGGCCATGCCAAGGGGTTTGGCCAGTGTAGGCCATTGTGTCGATCAGGTGAGCCATGGGAGATCTCCAATGAAAAAGGGACTGCATAGAGCAGTCCCTTGGGTAGGTTCATGGAGATAACATATATCTGTAAATTATTGTAATGATAATCATTTGGTATCTAAGGGCGCGTGAATAAGCACCTCTTATCGGTCACTTTTAGTGAGACAATGAACTTCGTTGGAGGGGTACGGAGAGGGGTACGGGGCCAAAAACGACCAAGGGGTTAGCACCGTGAAGATGCCAACCCCTTGTTTTATATGGTGCTCCCGACTGGAGTCGAACCAGTGGCCTGTCCCTTAGGAGGGGACCGCTCTATCCTACTGAGCTACGGGAGCTGTGTGGCGGACATTATACAAGAAGCAACTCCCTTTTAAACCCTTGATTCTTATTCCAATATTGCCAAATCCCCATTCTGGATGTTAAACGGCGAATATTTGTTCTGGCTGCTGATGATGGCGCCATCGTCAAATACCTGCACCACCTCGAACAGGCCGTCGGCCGGATTGCGCATCATGCGCGACTTGCCGTAGGGGTCGATGAAGTCGGCGTTGTGCTGGATGCGGAACTGGTCGCCGAGCTTGACGCCGTTGCGCCGCCCCAGATTGATGTAGGGGCCGCGTTCGTTCTGACCGACCACCCGAGCGGTGACCGGGGCGCAGGTAAGCTGGGCCACCAGATCCTGAGCGGCTTGTTGCAACTGGTAGTTGACCTCCTGGCCATAGCTCGATTGCCAGAACTGGCCGCTGCTGCTGCCCACCTGTTCCCGCTTGTCAAAGGTCCAGGTGGCGCGCCCTTCGTAAACCTTGCGGTTGATCAGGCTGCCGTTGATGCCGTCGAACAGGTAGAGCTGCATGCGAAAGTTGCGCACGGGATCCTCATACCAGCTGGTCAGCTGATTGCCCTGCGGCTCGATGGAGAGATCGTCGATGCTGCCGAGCACTAGATACTGGCTGTCGGTGCGCAGGCTGAGCGCCTTGATCTCCTCGAGGGCGCTGCGATCCCCCTGCTGCAGATGGAGCGGATCGATGCGCAGGTTTTCATCCAGCCACTGGCGCACCGCGACCCCTTGCGGCGCATTGGCGAGAGTTTCGAATAGCCGCCGCGAGAGGTTTTCCGGCATGTCGTCCATGGCGCCATAGCTGGCCTGATCCGGATAGCGCAGCCGTAACCTGACCAGTGTCAAATCCTTGGCGAAGTGCTGGGTCTGGCAGATCTGGCGCTCGGCCTGAATGTCGGCCACCAGGGTGATGTACATGCGACCGTTGCGCACCTCTTCTCGCTTGAGGCGGTATTGGCGAATGTCGCCGCCGGAGCGGATCTGGATCTGCTCGGAGCGCAGGCTGCCATTTTCCAGACGCTGGACGCTGGAAACGGCCGCGCCGCTGGCCAGCAGTGCCTGACGCAGGGCATCGCGGGTCGCCTGCTCGCGGGCGTAGACTTCATCACCCCCCAAAATGGCGGCGCTGCCCTGCGCTTCGATCAGTTCGGCACGGGCGCTCAGGCTGGCCAGCAGCAGGGTCAACAGCAGCGGTAATTTCATAACAGATACCTTGAGTTGGCGGGCAGGCGCGCCATTTTGGAGGAAATGGCGCCCGCTGGCCGACATGGATCACAACACTTACCGGGTGGCAGCGCACGCTGGCGCTGACAATGACCATTAAAAAGCAAGAATCATGCCTCATTCCCGGCTCAAGCTTTGTCCGGCGCGTCCGATAATAAGTCAGGTGCAGATACAGGAAAGGTATCCATGAACAAACTCATCACGGCGTTGGCGTTCGCCCTGGCATTGGCCGGGTGCGGCTCCGACCCTATCAATCGGGATCAGGGTGACCCCCGCCAGGCGGCGCAGGGGATGGAGCTCAACTGGCTGGTGGCGCGTATGACCGATCAGCTGATGGAGCGCAAATCTCTGACCACCCTGACCGAACCCATAGCAGTGGCTTCCTTTGTCGATCTCGATACCCTGCAGGATACCAACTGGATGGGACAGCAGATTGAGGAAAGCTTTATCTACGAGCTCAACCGCCGCGGCGAGGTGGTGGTGGACTTCAAGCTGACCGGCAGCATCAAGGTGACGCCGCAGGGGGATTTCGTGCTGAGCCGCAACTACAAGGATCTCTCCTCCCGTTTGCCCATCTCTCGCATTCTGGTCGGCACTTTCAGCCGCAACAGCAAGGGGATCCTGGTCAACGCCCGTGTTATCGACATGCGCACCAAGATGGTGGAGACCACGGCCCAGAGCCTGCTCCCGCAACAATATCTGTTCGGTGCCAACAACTCGTTTGGCCGGGCATCGATCAATCGCGGTTATCTGATGCGTGACAGTCAGGCCAGACCGGGTGGCCATCTGGTCAACCTGACCCCGTGAGGAGCGAATCATGAAAATCCTGTTTGGTTGCCTGTTGGCACTCTTGCTCACCGGTTGCAGCGGTAACCGGGTGGTGGATTACACCCAGGGTGGCAAGCCCGATGATTTTCCGGTGCTCAAGGCGGTGGGGTATGCGGTGATCGACATCCAGCCCGGCCCCTCCCAGTCTGAGAAGATGTTGCAAGCCATTCGCGCCTCCAAGATGGATGCCTATCGCGAGCTGGCCGAGCAGCTCAATGGCCAGCAGGTGCGCGGCCAGAGTAGCTACCGCGATCTGACCCAGACCTCCAACTCGCTGGATGTGTCTGTGGCGGGCGTGGTGCGCGGTGCGCGGGTGGTTGCCTCCTATCCGCGCGGTAACACCTATGCCACCGAGATGGAGCTCGATACCCGCGCCCTCTACAACATCAACCAGTTGATGGCCGGTCAGTTCTGAGTTGATAGGCAGGGCCTGAAACAGGCATCAAAACAAAAGGCGAGCAGAGTGCTCGCCTTTTGTCGTTGTGGGCTGGTTAACTCCCCATCAGCACCGGCGGTACTGCGGTGGGTTTCACATCCTCGCTCGGGTAGCAGCCCAGCACCTTGATATAGCGGGTGATCTTGGTCAGCTCCACCAGTGCGGCCTGCATCGCCGGGGTCTGCAGGTTGGCGGAGACATCGAGATAAAACATCTCTTCCCACGGGTTGCCCTGCACCGGACGGGACTCCAGTTTGGTCATGTTGATCTCGTGGCTGCGCAGCACCAGCAGCGCCTCGACCAGCGAGCCCGGCTTCTGGGAGGTGGACATGATGAGGGTGGTCTTGGCCGGGATCTGCGGCGCCACGTCGATGGGCTTGCGCGCCACCACGATAAAGCGGCTGTAGTTCTCTTTCTGGTTGGCCAGCTGCTCGGCCAGCACGTCCAGACCATACAGCTCGCCACCGGCGGCGCTGCCGATAGCGGCGGCCTCTGCGCTCGCCAGCTCCTTCACCTTCATCATGGCGCTGGAGGAGGAGTCGCAGATCTCGTGACGGGCCTCTTCCAGCTTGCTCAGATAGTGGGAGCACTGCTGGAACACCTGCGGGTGGGCATAGAAGGTCTTGATGCGGCTTAACTCGGTCGGTACGGCGGTGAGGATGCAGTGCTCGATGGGGTAGGTAAGCTCGCCAACGATGGAGAGGCTGGTGTGCTGCATCACGTCATAGACTTCGTTGATGGAGCCCGAGCTGGTGTTCTCGATGGGCAGCACGCCAAAGGCGGCGCGGCCCGACTCCACCGCATCCAGCACTTCACGGAAATTCTGGCAGTTCACCTCGATCACCTGATCCTTGTAGCGCGCCAGATATTTGCGGGCGGCAAGGCTGGAGTAGGAACCGCGCGGCCCCAGATAGGCGACGCTGGTCATCGGCTCCTGCTGCTCCGGGTTGAGCAGGCTCTGCAGATAGGCCTGCTGGGAGAGCACAGAGTCTTCGATGATGGTGTGGTAGATGCGGGTGATGTACTGGGCATCCAGCCCCAGCACGCGCCCTTTCTGGATCAGGGCGACCAGCAGCTCCTGCTCCCGCTGGTGGTCGCGGATGGGGCGCGGGTTGGCCTGTTTGGCTCGGGCCACCTCGATGCTGAGGGTCTTGCGTTTCGCCAGCAGGGCAAGCAGCTCCTGATCCAACCGGGTGATGTCTTGTCTGATCTCGTCGAGCGTTGCCATGATTGTTCCCTATCCAAGTAATCGATTGATATTAATGCAAAAAAAAGCCTCCGCTAGGGGGAGGCTCGATTCGTCTTTGCTTTCTGGTCACACGACGACAGGCCTTCCCTCAAGCGGGCCGGATAAACGAGAAAGCAAAGAAGAATGTTGGCTGCATGGTCAAAATCCTGATGGTAACGCCCTAACCATTAAGGGATTTGCCGGTCTGATGCAAGTAAAACTTGCCCACGGACGGTGATGGGGGCAGGGTATCCGGTTAAGAAAATGGCGTATGAATGAAGTTCTATTGACGCTGTTTTGACGGCAACCACGCAGTGGAGGAGGTAAAGACGATGACGATTATTTTCGATCTGGGACGGGTGGTGGTGAGCTGGGATCCGGTCGGCATAGTGCGTTCGGTGCGTGGCCCGCAAGGGGCCGAACAGTTGGCGGAACAGCTCTTTAACCACCCGGACTGGCTGGAGGTAGACAGAGGTACCATGTCGCTCCACACCATGGCCCGCGAAGCACAAACGCGCACCGGCCTCTCCGCGGCACAGAATCTGGCCATTTTGCAGGCAGTTCCCGCCTCCCTGCTGCCAGATCCCGCTATGCTAACCCTGATAGCCGAGCTGCACGGGGCGGGGCACACCCTGTATGCCCTCTCCAACATGGGTCATGCCAGTATCGACTGGCTGGAGCAGCATCAGGATTTCTGGCGCTTCTTCAGCGGCAAGGTGGTCTCGGCGCGGGTGCGGATGATGAAGCCGGAGCCGGATATCTATCGCTATCTGCTGGTGTCGTTCGATCTGAAACCGGCAGAGTGCCTCTTCATCGATGACAGTCCCGCCAACATTGCGGCCGCCGAGGCCCTCGGCATCAGGGGGATCGTCTTCACCGATGCGGCAAGTTGCCGTCAGCAGTTGGGTGAGCTGGGCTGTTTGCCCGCCACCGGCAAGGGGTGATGCCCCTGTGGGAGCACTATGGAGCATGGCCGGTTTCGCAACTGGTTGAGTCACTATCCCGAAGCGACCCTGATTATCGCCTGCAAGGATGGCAGCGGTTATCAGCTCTGCATCGAGGCGGAAGGAGAGTGCCTCTGCCTGACCGACAGCGAGGGAGGGCGCCTGACCTTTACCTCGCTGGATCAGGCGCAGGGTTTCTTGCGAGCCCATCTGGTTCATCAGGCAAGATTGCGAATTTATGACGCCCAAAATGAAGATTTAGCAGCAGAATCACAGGAAATAATCATCAAGTTTTAATTTTAACCAGACTCTTTAAGGGTCTATTCAGCTTGTTTCCCGCACAATACTGCACCTGTTCATCATTCGGAGCTGTTTAATGGGTGCCAATGTTGTTGTACTGAATCAGGGATATGATCACTCTTTTCAAGCCAGGGAACAGCTGCTGATTGAGCGACTGGCAAGTTTTGACGAGCTGATTGTCTCTTTTTCGGGACGGTTGGAATCCTGCTACAGCATCGATCTTTGCCGTGCCAGCGGCGTCAAGATCCGCGCCATCACCCTCGATAACCCGACCCGCAGCCGCAGCGAAGTGGCCCGTGCCCGCCGTTATTGCCAGCGTTATGACATCGAGCACTGGATCGTCAAGAGCGACGAGATCGTCTTCTGTGATCGCCTGCCAAATATGGAGGGGCTGATCGACCCGGTTCGCCGCATTGGTGAGCATGTGCAGAGCCGTCCCGAGTGGGCCCACCTGCCCTTGCTGATCCCGGCTGCGGTGGAGGAGCGGGATGACTATCTGGCCCAGTTCGGCTCACTGCCTGCCAATACCATCTGGTTTTTTGCCGACAACGGGGTGATGAGCCGCGATTTTCGCTATGGCTTCAACAAGCGTCAGCTCGGCCGCTGGGGCAAGGGGAGCAACGGTTGCCTGAGCAATCGCTTCACCAATCCACGGCTGCTCAAGCAGCGCTATCTGCGGATGGTGGATCAGGCAGAGCAGATACTGGCCGACATGGGACTGGACGAGGCGCAGGTCTTTTTCCATACCCTGTGCGACTGCTCCACCATCCTGGCCCGGGTGAGTCTGCCCGAGCATCAGCGTGCCCAGGCCTTTGATATGCAATCGGATATTTTGTCTGCTCTCAAGGGAACCGAGTTCGATCTGGTGACCCTGGATATGGCGCAGAAAGAGCGGCACGATCTCGCCATCTAGCTTGCGGGAGGAGCGGGGGGCAAGAACGTGAGTGCTGTCATAGGCAAGGGGTCACGGGACTGTTTATACTGTCGCCCTTTCATCCGTTACCGAGCTTCGCCCTATGAAACCCTTGTCCCGTCTGCTGGTTGCCCTGTGTCTCACTCCCGTGCTGGCACAGGCGGCTCCTCTCTCTCAGGTAACACTGCCCGATGGCCGGCAGGTTCAACTCAACGATGACTTCACCTGGGAGTATCTGGTGGTCAAACCGGCAGACCCCGTGCAGAGCGTGGCTGCCAAGGAGAACTCGGGGGCCGTGGTGGCGGTCGCTGCCCCGGTGCTGACCGATCAGGCCAAGGCCAATCCGGAACTGCTCGCCCAGATGGCACGCGACGGTGTGGTGGTCAAGCTGGACAAGATCGAGGGATCTGACCCGCTGGCGCTGACCTTTATGGTGAGCAATACCGGCAGCCGCAATGTGGTCGGGGTGCGTGGCATGGTGACCCTGTTCAGTGCTGACGGGGTGCAGCTGAGCCGTCAGGAGGCCCGTTTCTGGGTCGCCGAGAACCGCCTGCCGGAGACCTATCTGCGCAAGGGGCAAGCCCGTCCATCGCTCGCCCTCGAGATCCCCCGTCCCGCCGGATTGACCGGTCAGCCGCTGGTGCGGGTCGAAATTGACGAGGTGGTCTTCCGCTGATTTTTTCGCAGATCCGGCCCATGCAAACTGTGTGGGCCGGCAACTTGTTGCCGCTGACACCTCCAGCAATATCTGCTTACATCTGACATGGTTTTGCAACAGCTTGCCGCTCGGCAAGCAGGGAACCTCGCCGCACAATGACTCCATACCTGCTCGTAGCCAGTAGCCACGGGCCCAATCACATGGAGTTATCATCATGAAAAAAGCAACCGTCTCTCTTCTGGTTCTGGCCGGGTTTGCCTCTACTTCCGCCATGGCGCAGGATGCCTTCAGCTACGCCAAGGGTGGCCTGACCTGGGCACACACCAAATCCGACTATCTGAGCCACAACAAGTTTCTGTTCCCCCGTGATGCCAGCAGTGAGGGGACTCGCGATTTTGGCGGTGTAACGCTGGATCTCTCCAAATCGTTCGCCAACAACTTCTACGGCCGTCTGCTCTCCGAGGGCACCTCTGCCCAGCACGGCAATGACAGCATGGGGATTGGCAGTCTGGGTATCGGTGTGTTTACCCCGCTCAGCACCGGCCTGAACCTCTACGGTGAAACCGGTCTGATGGGTTACACCATGGAGCGTGAGCGAGCCTATGACTTCAGGGGTTGGGATACTGTGCTCCGTAAGAGCAGTGGCAGCATGTACGGTGAAGTGGGCCTGCGCTACGACATCGGCGATATCGAGCTCTCCACCGCTTATCGTTACGCCAACATGACCGACGATATGCACGACTTCAAGGTGGGCGGTGCCTACAAGCTCAACCAGAATTGGGCACTGACTGCCGATTACACCTATCGCAACTGGGATCTGCAAAAAGGTTCCATCTCCAGCCTGGGTGTGAAGTACAGCTTCTAATTTTCCTTCCCGTAGTCCGTAGTGTCTTGATTTTTACCCATGGCGTTCGCCATGGGTTTTTTCTTTTTCCGGTGATCCCTTTTTTCTCCTTGTGTCGTATCAGTCGCAAATAGTTATACAACTTTCATTTTTTTGTATAACTGCTATAACTGAATCAAGACTTATACAAGGAGTGTCATCATGTACAAGATTAAAGTCGGTATCAGTGCCTGCCTGCTGGGCCAAGAGGTGCGTTTCGATGGGGGCCACAAGCGCTCCAGCTTCTGCGAACGGGATCTTGGCGCTCACTTTGACTATCACCCCGTCTGTCCCGAGATGGCCATCGGTCTAGGGGCGCCTCGCGCCGCCATCCGGCTGGTCAAGCGCCACGGCGAGATCCGCGCCGAGGCGAGCAACGGCAGCTTCGATGTCACCGAAAAGCTGATTGCCTTCAGCGAGCAGAAGGTACGTCAGCTCGACTTTATCTCCGGTTATATCCTCTGTGCCAAATCACCCAGCTGCGGTATGGAGCGGGTCAAGGTCTATGGCGCCAACAACGAGGGGAGCGCCAAGGAGGGGATTGGCCTCTTTGCCAAGGCGTTGATGGAGGCCAACCCCCTGTTGCCGGTGGAAGAGGATGGCCGCCTGTGCGACCCCATCCTGCGGGAGAACTTTGTGCTGCGGGTCTTCGCTTACCACGACTGGCAGCAGCTCTGCGCCCGCGGCATTACCGCCTCTGCGCTGATCCGCTTCCACTCTCGCTACAAGTATCTGGTGCTCTCCCATGCCACCACCCACTACCGCATCCTCGGCAAGCTGCTCGGCAATCTGGGCAAGTCCACCAATTTGCAGGAGGTGGCCGACAACTACATCAAGGGATTGATGACGGCGCTGACCCTGCGAGCCAACCGCCGCAGCCACACCAATGTGCTGATGCACCTGCAGGGCTACTTCAAGCGAGTGCTGACCCCGGCCCAGAAGCAGGAGCTTGCCGATACCATCGACAAGTACCGCACCGGCATCTTCCCCTTGCTGGTGCCGCTCACCCTGATCCGTCACTACCTGCGCGAGTACCCCAACCCCTATCTCGCCGAGCAGGTTTATCTCAATCCCCATCCCGATACGCTCAAATTGCGCTACGGGCTCTGAGAATGCTGTTTTGTGCGGTCGAGCAGGTCTATCTCGACCTTCACCCCGATACGCTCAAATTGCGTTACGGGCTCTGAATCCGTTCTGTTGCCCCGGCGCATGATTTGCGCCGGGGAGCCTTACCCCTCTGTTTGATGGACGTTGTCATGTCTGATTTATCGCAAGAAGTTGCTCCTCTCGCTGATGAGGGGATCTACCCCATTCGCGAGGTCTCCCGCCTCACCGGCGTCAACGCCGTGACCCTGCGAGCCTGGCAGCGCCGCTACGGGTTGGTACAACCGGCTCGCACTGAAAAGGGCCACCGCCTCTACAGCGAGCAGGATATTCGCCAGATCGGCGAGATCCTGAGCTGGCTGGAGCGGGGGGTGAGTATCGGGCAGGTGAAGGGACTCTTGAGTGAACCCCATTCTGAGCCAGTGAGCGATCACTGGCAGCAGACCCTGGAGCAGTTCAGTCAGGCGTTGCTCGCCTTCAACCAGCGCAAGGCGGAGGCCGAGCTCAACGATCTGCTGGCGAGCTACCCGTTCGAGCTGGTACGCAGCCGTGTACTGCAACCGCTGGTGGAGCGGCTGCTCGGGCTGTGGCGCGAGCGGCCCGATGGCGATCTGCTGCAACAGGTGTGGCTGGGCTGGCTCCATACCCGCTTCGCCCGCCACCTGATCGAGCAGGAGAAGGGCGTGCCGGTCACGTTGGCGAGCTGGGGACAGGTCGGCCCGCTCGATCTGGTGTGGGCCGCTTACGAGCTGATCGGTCAGGGCTATGAGGTGCAACTGCTGGGCGCGGTTGAGCCGCGCCATGCCAGCCTGCTGGAAGGACGCGCCGCCACCCCCTGGCTGGTGCTGCTGGGGGCCGGGCTTGGCAAGCAGGAGCAGGCCGCCGACTGGCCCGCAGGTACGCGCCTGTTTGGCGAGCTGGGGCGCCTCTACGATGATGAGTGGCTTAAAGCCCACGGCTGGCAGGCGAGCCTTGCCGAGCTGATGGTGGACGTGACTGCTGTGGCTGGTGCCAGCGGACGCGGGAGGAAAAAGTCATGAAGCTGGTTTGGTTGCGCAATGATCTGCGCCTTGCCGACAACCCGGCCTTGCGGCATGCCTGCGCTGATGATGAGCCGGTGGCCGCGCTCTTTATCGTCTCCCCCACCCAGTGGCGGCAGCACAAGATGGCCCCCATCCGTCAGCGCTTTATGTTGGCGCAGGTGGATGAATTGGGCCGTGAGCTGGCGGCGCTCGGCATCCCGCTCCATCTGCTGCGAGTGGAGACCTTTGCCGAGGTGCCCGCTGCGTTGGCTGATTTAAGCCGGGAGCTGGGGGTGACCCAGCTCTACGCCAATCAGGCCATCGAGATCGACGAGCAGCGTCGCGACCACGCCGTCAGCGCCGCACTGGCAGAGCAGGCGGTGAGTTGTCACTGGCTCAACGGCTGCTGCGTGTTGCCGCCGGGGCGGGTGCTGACCGGGTCGGGGGAGATGTTCAAGGTCTTCACCCCTTTCAGCCGTGCCTGGCTCAAGGCCCTCGATGAAGATGGTTTTGTCATTCACCGCGCCCCTGCGCCCCGTGGTGAGCCCTTGCCGTGGCAGCCGCTGGCCGAGCGGGAGTGGGTCGATGAGGCGCTCGGCGAGCTGACGGCTGATCCTCGCTGGCCTGTGGGGGAGGCGGAGGCAAGCCGCCGTCTGAATGATTTTCTGGAGCAGGCGGTGCTCGATTATGGCGAGACCCGGGATTTTCCTGCCATCGCGGGCACGTCCGTGCTCTCCCCCTATCTGGCTGCGGGCATTATCAGCCCCCGTCAGTGTGTGGCTGCGCTCCAGCAGCGGCTTGGCTATCGGCCCCAGTCGAAGGCCCTGCCCGGTTTTGTCTGGATCAATGAGCTGGTCTGGCGCGAGTTCTATCGCCACCTGCTGGTACTGATCCCGACCCTCTCCATGAATCGCCCGTTCAAACCCGAGACGGCGGCCTTGCCGTGGAGCTGGGATCCGGATGCCTTCGCTGCCTGGTGCGAGGGCCGTACCGGCTACCCTATCGTCGATGCGGCGATGCGTTGTCTCAACGCCACCGGCTGGATGCACAACCGGCTGCGAATGATAGTGGCGAGCTTTCTCACCAAGGATCTCCACATCCACTGGCGGCTCGGGGAGGACTACTTCATGAGTCAGCTGATTGATGGCGATCTGGCTGCCAACAATGGCGGCTGGCAGTGGGCGGCGGGCACAGGTGCCGATGCGGCACCCTATTTCCGGGTGTTCAACCCCACCACTCAGGGGCAACGATTTGATCCACAAGGGGAGTTCATCCGTACCTGGGTAACTGAACTGGCCGATATTCCCGCCGCTTATGTGCATCAGCCACACGACGTGCTGCGGCTCAAGGGGCGACAGGATTATCCGGCACCCATGGTGGATCACGCCGTTGCACGGGTGAGAGCCATCGAGATGTTTCGCGCTCTGGAGAAATAGGATGAACGAGCCGCTGGCACGCTTTATTGGCCTCTATCAGCAATTGGACAAACAGCAGTTGCACCGCTTGCCCGATGTCTATGCCGAACAGGTAGTCTTCACCGATCCGGCTCACCGCATCGAGGGGTTGGCGGCCCTTGGCGACTATTTTGCTGCCCTCTATCAGCGCCTCGCCTACTGCCGTTTCGTCATCACCAGTCAGCAGCAGCAAGGGCCGCAGGCTTGGCTCGGCTGGACTATGACCTTCTCCCACCCCAGATTGCGCGGTGGTGAGCCGGTGACGGTGGAGGGGGCCACCCGCCTCGAGTTCGACGCGGCAGGCAAGGTGTGCCAGCACCGGGACTATTTTGACCTGGGCGCCATGCTCTACGAGCAGTTGCCGCTGCTCGGGCCCGTGGTGCGCACTATCAAGGGGAGGCTCGGCGCATGAGCGGCCGGGTGCTTATTACCGGGGCGACCTCCGGTATAGGTCGTCAACTGGCGCTAGATTACCGGCGTGCTGGCTGGCAGGTGTGGGGCTGCGGCCGCGATGGCGAACGGCTGCAGGAGTTGGGGCTTCATGGCGTCACGCCGCTGCAGTTCGATGCCCGGGATGTGGCCGCAATGAACGGGATAGCCGCTACGCTGCCGCCGCTGGATCTGCTGATCCTCAACGCAGGCAACTGCGAGTACATGGATGTCGGCGAGGGGTTTGACAGCGAGCTGTTTGCCCGGGTGATCGAAACCAACCTGACCGCCACCGGCCATGCGCTGGCCGCCTTCTTGCCACTGCTAGGGGCGGGATCACGGCTTGCCATCGTCAGCTCATCGGTGAGCTGGCTGCCGCTGCCGCGAGCCGAGGCGTATGGCGCCTCCAAGGCGGCCCTCGACTATCTGGCGGATACCTTGCGTCTGGATTTTGCCAGCAAAGGGATCGGCGTGACCCTGATCCGCCCCGGCTTTGTCCAGACGCCGCTCACCGCCAAAAATGATTTTCCCATGCCCTGTCTGGTGACGGTGGAGCAAGCCTCCCGCGCCATCATGGACGGGCTGACCGCTGGTCGTCACCAGATCCACTTTCCCCGCCGTTTCATCTGGTTGTTGCGCCTGCTTGGTGCGCTGCCGGTGGGGCTCTGGCTGCGCCTTGGCCGCGCACTCGTATCGAAAGGAAGCCATTCATGAAGAAAAAGATCGCCATCGTCGGTTCAGGGATCTCGGGACTCACCGCCGGTTTTCTGCTCCACAAACTCCATGACATAACCCTGTTCGAGGCGGCGCCGACCCTGGGCGGTCATACCGCCACCGTCGATGTGGATCTGGCTGGCCGCAGCTATGCCATCGACACCGGCTTTATCGTCTTCAACGATCGCACCTACCCCAACTTCTTGAAGTTGCTGGCGCGGATCGGCATGGCACGGCAACCGGCTGAGATGAGCTTCTCGGTGAAGAGCCCGGAAGGGCTGGAGTATAACGGCCACAACCTCGATACCCTGTTTGCCCAGCGCAGCAATCTGCTGAGCCCCCGTTTCTATGGCTTCGTCGCCGAGATCTTGCGGTTCAACCGGGAGGCGCGGGCCTGGCTGGCGGATGGTCAACATCAGGATTCAGGCCCCGAGCTGACCCTGGGGGACTTTCTGCTGGCGGGGGAGTTTAGCGACTACTTCGCCCGCCACTACATCTTGCCGATGGGGGCGGCGATCTGGTCATCAACGCTGGCCGATATGCGCGCCTTCCCTCTTGGCTTCTTCCTGCGCTTTTTTGCCAACCACGGCCTGCTCGATGTGGCCAACCGGCCCCAGTGGTACGTGATTCCGGGTGGCTCGCGGGAATATATCGGCCCCCTTACGGTGGGTTGGCAGTCGCAGATCCGCCTCGCCTGTCCGGTGCAGAGCGTGCGGCGGGTCGCGGATGGCGTGGTGATCCAGAGCAGCTACGGCGAGGAGCGGTTTGACGAGGTGATCTTCGCCTGCCACAGCGATCAGGCGCTAGCGCTGCTGGCGGATCCCGGCGAGCGGGAGCAGGCTATTCTCGGCGACATGCCCTATCAGGCCAACGATGTCTGGCTCCACACCGATGCGCGCTGCCTGCCGACCCGTCGCAAGGCATGGGCCAGCTGGAACTATCAGCTCGATGGCAACGACGAGGCACGGCCGCTGGTGAGCTACAACATGAACATCCTGCAGGGTGTGAACTCGCCAGAGCCCTTCTGCGTCAGCCTCAACCCCAAGGGCAAGGTGGATGAGAGCAAGGTGCTGCGTCGCTTCGTCTACCACCATCCGGTGTTTAATCAGGCCTCCATCGCCGCTCAGCAGCGGCGTGCGGAGATCTGCGGCCAGCAGCACACCCACTTCTGCGGCGCCTACTGGTACAACGGCTTCCATGAGGATGGGGTGCGCAGCGCGCTGGACGTCGCCAGGCGCTTCGGAGCCGAGCTATGAGCGACGCCACCGTGGCCACTCAACATGAGCGTGCCGACGAACTGGCTGGCGTCACCAGCGCCATCTGGCAGGGTTCAGTGCGCCACCGCCGTTTTGCACCGCGGGCTCACTCCTTCTCATACAGCCTCTTTATGCTGGGGCTGGATCTCGATGAACTGCCGCAGCTCGATCAGGGGCGCTGGTTCGGGGTTGAGCGGGCAGGGCTGCTCTCGTTTCACCGCCATGACTATCTCAAGGGGAGTGAGGGAAGCCTCAAGCAGGCGGTGTGGCAGAAGGTGAGCGAGCTGGGTGGTGATGCCGAACCCGAGGGGCGGGTGCTGCTGCTCGGCAATGTCCGTTGTCTGGGGTTCTACTTCAGCCCGGTCAACTTCTACTTCTGCTACCGGCAGGGGGAGGCGCGCTATCTGCTGGCGGAGGTGTCGAACACCCCCTGGAACGAGCGTCACTACTACCTGCTGGATCTGGCGGCGCTGGCGCCCCATGACAAGGATTTTCACGTATCCCCCTTTATGGGGCTGGCGATGCGTTACCACTGGCGCATCAGGCCGCCCGCGCAGGAGACACTGATCCATATCGAGAGTCATCCCGTATCCGGTGAAGCCAAGCTGTTTGACGCCACCCTGGCGCTCACGCGCGAACCCTTGTCGCGCAAGGGGCTGGTGGCCCTGCTGGCCCGCTGGCCCTGGATGACCATGAAGGTGCTGCTCGGGATCTACTGGCAGGCCCTGCGTCTTTTTATCAAACGAACACCGATATTTACCCATCCGGAGAGCCGCTAATGGAACTTGCTCAATCTACCCTCTCAGCCTCATTCATCGATAAAAGTGCAAGGCAATTGCTGCTCAAACTGCTGGGGCGTCTCGAACATGGCCAGCTGCTGCTGCGGGATGGTGGTGAGCGCCACAGCTTTGGCGTCGCGGGCACCGGTCTGCATGCCGAACTGGTGGTGCAGGATCCAGCCTTCTATCGCCGTCTGTTGCTGGGGGGCAGCATTGCCGCCGGAGAAACCTGGGTGGAGGGGCTCTGGACCAGCCCGGATCCGGTGGCGCTGGTACGGCTGCTGGCTCGCAACCTGACGCTGCTCGACTCCCTTGAGCGGCGCCTCGGCTGGCTCAGTTTTCCCTTCAACAAGGTGCGCCACTGGCTCAATCGCAATACTCTGACCGGCTCGCGCTCCAACATCGCCGCCCACTACGATCTCGGCAATACCCTCTATCAGAGTTTTCTCGACAGCCATATGCAGTACTCGAGCGCCATCTATCCGAGCGCCGAGGCCACTCTGGAAGAGGGGCAGCAGGCCAAGCTGCGCACCATCTGCGAGCGGCTGGAACTGGGGCCTGACGATCATCTGCTGGAAATTGGTACCGGCTGGGGTGGCCTCGCGGTCTATGCCGCCCGCCACTACGGCTGCCGGGTGACTACCACTACTATCTCCCGAGCCCAGCATGACTATGCCAAAGAGTGGATTGCGCGGGAGGGGCTGGGGGATCGCATCACCTTGCTGCTGGAGGATTACCGCAAGCTGGAGGGCACTTATGACAAGCTGGTCTCCATCGAGATGATCGAGGCGGTGGGTCACGCCTTCCTGCCCGACTATTTCCGCCAGTTGTCACGGCTGCTCAAGCCCGGTGGTCGCCTGCTCATCCAGGCCATCACCATCGCCGATCAGCGCCATGCCCAGTATCTGCGCGGGGTTGATTTCATCCAGCGCTACATCTTCCCCGGTGGCTGCCTGCCCAGCGTTTCCCAGATGGCGGGACTGCTGGCGCGGGAAACCGACATGCAGCTGGTGCGATTGCACGATCACGGCCATCACTATGCCCGCACGTTGGCTCACTGGTGCGAGCGTTTTCTGGGACTGGCGCCCGAGCTGCCCAAGCTCGGTTATAGCCAGGATTTCATCCGGTTGTGGCACTTCTACTTCGCCTATTGCGAGGGGGGATTCTGGGAGCGCAGCATCAGTCTGGTACAGTTGGAGGCTGCCAAGCCGGGCCCCACTGGCTGGTCGGGTGATGTGCCAGTAAGCGGTCACTGACCATGTGGCAGTGGGCTCACCTGCTGGGATTCAACCTCTACTGGTTGCTGGCGGTGAAGTGGCAGCAGCCTGGCCCGCTGCTGGCAATGTTGCTGCTGCACTTTCTTTTCTCACCCAGCCGCCAGCGTGACTGGCGGCTGCTTCCCATCGCGGTGGCTGGCTGTCTGCTGGATGCGCTGCTCTGGCAGCTCGGTTTGTTCCAGTTCCCGTCCGGTTTTCCCTTTTGGCTGGTACTGCTCTGGCTCGGTTTTGCCCTGACGCTGGGTCACGGCATGCGCTGGCTGCTGCGCTTGCCCCGCTGGCAGCAGGCGCTGTTTGGCGTGTTTGGCGGTGCCTCCTCCTATGTGGCGGGGGCCGCCATGGGGGCAGTACACTTACCTTGGGACATCTGGATCAGCACGGCGCTGCTGGCAGTGATCTGGATGTGGTGGTTGCCCGTACTCCTGTGGGTAATGGTCAAGCTGGAGGGTGAGTCATGATGAACGCCTTTTCGACCGACTCGTTGCTTTTTTCCAAATGGACCAAAGAGAGCCAGCACGAGCTCGCTGACCGCTTCTATCTGGTGGTTGCCTGCCAGCGGAACGCGAAAGGGGAGCTAATGCAGGTGGTGATGCAGGATATCAACACCCTGCAGGAACAGGAGATGGACTGACATGAACTGGAAGACCCCAACCACTGGCATATGGGGTGGAATTAACCCGCTACTACTGGCGTTTACGCTCTTTGCTGCAACCGCTGTGCACGCTTCTGCCGCACCTTGGCAGCAGCTGCGCCCGGTCGGGCAGGGGGAGATGAACTGGCTCTGGTTCAAGCTCTATGATGCCACCCTCTACAGTGCGAGCGGGCACTATCAGCCCGGTCACTATCCACAGGCTCTGACCCTCACCTATGCCAGATCCATCGAGCGGGAAGATCTGCTGAGCGCTACTGCCGCCGAGTGGCAGCGGCTCGGTCTTGGCACTGACTCCGAACGTCAGCGCTGGCTCGGCCAGCTCGCTGCACTCTGGCCCGATGTGCAGGCAGGCGACAAGCTCACCTTCTATGTCGACAAGGGTGGGGCAGGCCACTTCTGGTGGCAGGAGAAGCCGCTGGGCACTTTGGCGGATCCGCAATTCTCGGCCGCTTTTCTCGCCATCTGGCTGGCTGACAACAGCCGCGATCCCGCCCTGACCCGCAGCCTGCGCGGCCAACCCTGAACATGGAGTGTCTGATGTCTTTCTATCGTGCATACCGCTGGTTGCTGCTGCTCCCCTTTTTGCTGCTGAGCGGCTGTGGTGCCAGTCTCGATGACTATCGGGGGCAGGGACCAAACTGGGATCTCGCCCGTTTCTTCAACGGCAAGCTGGTGGCTCACGGCTTGGTGACCGACCGCAGCGGCGAAGTGACCAGTCGCTTTCGGGTCGAGATGGTGGGTCGTTGGAAGGATGGCAAGGGAGAGCTGTTCGAACAGTTCTACTTTGACGATGGCCGCCAGCAGACCCGCACTTGGTATCTGAGCAAGGGTGATGATGGTCACTGGCGCGGTACCGCTTCCGATGTGGTGGGGGAGGCGGTGGGTAAAACCCAAGGCTTTGCCCTCAACTGGCGCTACCAGCTCGATCTGGCGCTGCCGGATGGCGAGGTGGTGCGGGTGAGCTTCGATGACTGGATGTATCTGCTGGATGAGGATCGCCTGATCAATCGCGCCGCCATCAGCAAGTTCGGCATCCATCTGGGGGAGGTGATCCTCTATATCGAACGTCAGCCCTGACCACAGTAGCAAGATAACGGCCAGTAAAAAGCGCGCCGATGGCGCGCTTTTGTTTACCGAAAAGCCAGGGTCATCAGATGATGCGGTTCTCTTCCAGCATTTTGCGACGGGCCTCTTCCTTGGCCATCTTCTTCTTGCGGTTGTCGCAGGGTTCCGGACAATCGCACTCTTTCTCGATGCCAACGCTACCCAGGCCGCCACAGGAGCCGGAGATGGTCTTCTTCTGGAAGATGTAACCGATAGCCATGGCGGCTATCACCAGCATGAATACCCCGAAGGTGATCAGAAAAATCTGCATCTGTACCTCTTACTTCTTGACCAGATAGGGCTTGAAGGCATCGGAGTAGGCCTCTTCAAAGCCGTTGTCCGTCTTGGTGATCACGAAGATCGCCAGGCCTCGCTCGTTGGCATAGGCCAGGCTCTTCTCGGTCCCCATTACCATAAATACGGTAGCCAGCCCGTCTGCAGTCATGCAGGAGGGGTGGATCACGGTGACCGACACCAGACGGTGCTGGATCGGCTTGCCGCTGCGCGGATCTATGGTGTGGGAAAAGCGCTGACCATCCAGTTCATAGTAGTTGCGGTAATCGCCTGAGGTGGCCACCCCGTTGTCACCGGGAATAATCACCTCTTGCACCGTTCCGGTGCCCGCGGTGGGCTTCTCGATGGCGACGCGCCAGGGGTGACCCTTGCCGTTGACGCCATTGATCCGTAGCTCGCCGCCAATCTCGACCAGATAGTTGCGCGCGCCCAGGGACTCCAGATACTCGGCCACCTTGTCCACACCAAAGCCCTTGGCGATGGCGGAGAGATCGACGTAGAGATCCGGAATGTCTTTTTGCAGGGTGTCGGCATCCACCGAGGTCACTACGTGCAGGTTACCCAGGCCGGTCTTCTGGCGAGTCTGGGTGATCAGCTCGTCGGAAGGGATCTTAGTCGGCTTCTTGTCCGGGCCAAAGCCCCACAGATTGACCAAGGGGCCGACGGTGACGTCCAGCGCCCCCTGGCTCTCACGGCCAATGTGAATGGCCTCTGTGACGACCCGCGCGGTGTCACGGGACACCACGATCGGCGTAGCACTGCGATGCTGGTTGAAGCGCGACAGTTCTGAATTGGGGCGATAGGTCGACATCTGATCGTTGACCCGCTCCAGCAAGACATCGACCTCGGCTTGCAATTTGGCCGGATCGCTGATGGCGCTGTCCGCCACCTTGATGGAGTAGTAAGTGCCCATGGTGCTACCGGTGATGTGGATCTCCGGTTTGGATTGGACCGTTTCCTGACCGCACCCAGTCAAGAAAAAGGCTAGCCCGAAGACTAGCCAGGTTTTTACAACACTGTGCATGGATTAACCACCAAAGTCATCCAACAGGATGTTTTCGTCTTCAACGCCCAGATCTTTGAGCATATTGATGACGGCAGCGTTCATCACCGGAGGTCCACACATGTAGAACTCGCAATCTTCCGGTGCCTCGTGGTTCTTGAGATAGTTCTCGTAGAGCACGTTGTGGATGAAGCCGGTGTAGCCGTCCCAGTTGTCTTCCGGTTGCGGATCAGACAGGGCGACGTTCCAGGTGAAGTTCTCGTTCTCGGCGGCGAGCATGTCAAAGTCTTCGACATAGAACATTTCACGCTTGGAACGGGCACCGTACCAGAAGCTGATCTTGCGCTTGGACTTCAGGCGACGCAGCTGGTCGAAGATATGGGAACGCATCGGCGCCATACCCGCACCACCACCGATGAATACCATTTCGGCATCGGTGTCCTTGGCGAAGAACTCACCGAACGGACCGGAGATGGTCACCTTGTCGCCAGCCTTGAGGCTGAAGATGTAGGAGGACATCTGTCCCGGAGGGGCAGTCCAGTTGCTCGGGGGCGGTGTAGCGATACGCACGTTCAGCATGATGATGCCGAACTCTTCCGGATAGTTGGCCATGGAGTAGGCACGGATGATCGGCTCATCGACCTTGGACTCCAGTTCAAAGATCTTGAAGCGATCCCAGTCACCGCGATACTCCTCGGGAATATCGAAGTTCTTGTAGTGCACGTGGTGAGCCGGGGCTTCAATCTGGATATAACCACCGGCGCGGAACGGTACGCTCTCGCCATCGGGGATCTGCAGCTTGAGCTCCTTGATGAAGGTGGCCTTGTTATCGTTGGAGATAACAGTACATTCCCACTTCTTCACCCCGAAGATCTCTTCCGGCAGTTCGATATCCATGTCGGAGCGAACGGTAACCTGACAGGCCAGACGCTCGCCATGACGGGCTTCGCCCTTGCTGATGTGATCCAGTTCGGTCGGCAGAATGTCGCCGCCACCGGATTTCACCCGTACCTTGCACTGGCCGCAGGAGCCACCGCCGCCACAGGCGGAGGAGACGAAGATACCGCTGCCAGCCAGCACGCCGAGCAGCTTGCCACCGGCCGGGCTGGTCACAGCCTTGGCCGGGTCACCATTGATGCTGATTGTCACGTCGCCCGCGGTCACCAGCTTGGACTTGGCGAACAGAATGACTGCCACCAGTGCCAGCAGGATCACGGTAAACATGACCACACCCAAAATAATTTCCATCTATCGTTCCTTTCTGATTGCAGGAAAGCCGATTACAGGGAGATACCAGAGAAGGACATGAAGCCCAGCGCCATCAGGCCGGCGGTGATGAAGGTGATGCCCAGACCGCGCAGGCCTTCCGGAACATCGGAGTACTTCATCTTCTCGCGGATACCTGCCAGCGCAACGATCGCCAGCATCCAGCCTGCCCCTGAACCCACACCGTAGACCACAGACTCCATGAAGTTGTAGTCACGCTGCACCATGAAGGAGACGCCACCGAAGATGGCACAGTTCACGGTGATGAGCGGCAGGAAGATACCCAGCGCGTTGTAGAGTGCCGGGAAGTACTTGTCCAGCGCCATCTCCAGGATCTGTACCAGTGCTGCAATCACACCGATGAAGGTGATGAAGCTCAGGAAGCTCAGATCCAGACCGGATACCAGAGCGCCATCTTTAAGCACGTAGTTGTAGATCAGGTTGTTGGTAGGAACCGCGATGGTCTGCACCACAATAACGGCAATACCCAGACCCATGGAGGTCTTTACCTTCTTGGACACCGCCAGGAAGGTACACATCCCCAGAAAGAAGGAGAGTGCCAGGTTTTCGATGAAGATCGATTTAATCAACAGACTCAGATAGTGTTCCATACCTTAATCCTTCGCCTCCACCTGCTTGGGATCCTTGGTGCGTACGCCCCAAATGATCAGACCAATGATGAAGAATGCACTCGGCGGCAGCAGCAGCAGGCCGTTCGGGACATACCAGCCACCGTTGTTGACCAGCGGCAGCAGCTCGATGCCGAACCAGGTGCCGGAGCCCAAGATCTCACGCACGGTTGCCACGCTCAGCAGAATGGCGCCATAGCCCAGACCGTTGCCGATACCATCCAGGAAGGAGGGCAGCGGGGCACTCTTCATGGCGTACGCTTCGGCGCGGCCCATCACGATACAGTTGGTGATGATCAGACCCACGAAGACCGACAGTTGCTTGGAGATGTCATAGGCATATGCCTTGAGCACCTGGTCAACCACGATAACCAGTGAGGCGATGATCGCCATTTGCACGATGATCCGGACGCTGTTCGGGATCTGGTTGCGGATCAGGGAGATGAACAGGTTTGAGAAGGCGGTGACCGCCATGACCGCGAGGGTCATTACAAACGCAGTTTTCATCTGGCTGGTAACCGCCAGCGCGGAACAGACACCCAGCACCTGCAGTGCGATGGGGTTGTTGCCGAGCACAGGCGTCAACAGCAACTTCTTCATTTCGCTCTTGTCAGCCATTGTTGATTTCTCCTGCACGAACCTTGGCCAGGAAAGGACCGAAGCCCTTGGGACCCATCCAGAAGTCGAAGGTATGCTGTACGCCGTTACCGGTCAGGGTAGCGCCGGACAGGCCGTCGATATCATGCTCGGAACCTTCCGGAGCATGGCCCTTGATGACGCGCAGCGCCGGCATGCCATTCTGGTCGAACAGTTTCTTGTCCTTGAACAGCGCCTGCCAGGCTGGGTTTTCGATCTCGCCACCCAGACCCGGGGTTTCACCGTGGTCGTAGTAGGTGATGCCCTTGATGGTCTGGCCATCAGCGGCAACGGCGACGAAGGCATACATGGTTGACCACAGACCCTGGCCATAAATGGGCAGAATGATGTTGTCTACCTTGCCTTCGGCATCTTTGGCGAAGAACACGGGAACCAGTTTGGAGATCTGGCGCAGGCTGGCCTTGTCGTCAGCGGCGGCAAGACGGAGGCTGCGAGCCGGATCTTTCGCTGCCAGCTTGGTGTCGAAGTTGTCGGCATCACCGTCAACAAATTCACCAGTGGTCAGGTCCACCAGACGGGCTTCGATCTTCTCGCCGTACAGTTTGGCCAGGTCGCGCTTGGCCACATCGCTCACATCCACACCGGCTACGGCGAGAATGTTGCTCTGCTTGTCGAGCGCCTTGTTTTCCTGCTGGGTAGAACGCAGGCCCACGGCGGCAACGGATACCACGATGGAACAGGCCAGACAGAGGCCGGTAACCACGCTGACGGTGCCGAGGGTTGAATCTTTATTAAACGCCACGTGCAATCCTCCGCTTGATGTTTGCCTGAGCGACGAAGTGGTCAAACAGGGGAGCAAACAGGTTCGCAAACAGAATGGCCAGCATCATGCCTTCCGGGAACGCAGGGTTGACCACGCGAACCAGCACGACCATCACGCCGATCAGGGCGCCATACCACCACTTGCCTTTGTTGGTAAAGGCGGCAGAGACTGGGTCGGTTGCCATGAAGGCCATACCGAAGGCGAAGCCACCCAGTACCAGATGCCAGTGCCACGGCATGTTGAACATGGGGTTGGTATCGGAACCGATGACGTTGAACAGCAGGGAGGTGGCGATCATACCGATCATCACGCCGGCGATGATGCGCCAGGAGGCGATGCGCATGTAGACGATCATGGCTGCACCCAGCAGGATCATCAGGGTAGAGACTTCACCGATGGAACCCGGCAGGTTACCCAGGAAAGCGTCCATCCAGCTGATAGCCTGACCGGTTGCACCGTTGATCAGCGACATCTGGCCGCCTTGGGCCCACTGGCTCAAAGCAGTCGCGCCGGAGAAGCCATCAACGGCCACCCATACGGCGTCACCGGAGATCTGGCCCGGGTAGGCGAAGAACAGGAACGCACGACCAGCAAGCGCCGGGTTCAGGAAGTTCTTGCCGGTACCACCGAACACCTCTTTGGCCATCACCACACCGAAGGTGATACCCAGCGCAGCTTGCCACAGGGGCAGCTCGGGCGGCACGATCAGGGCAAACAGGATGGAGGTGACGAAGAAGCCTTCGTTGATCTCGTGTTTGCGCACCATGGCGAACAGTACTTCCCAGAAGCCACCGACCAGGAATGCGGTCAGGTAGATCGGGAAGAAGTGGGTGGCGCCAATCAGCATCTTGCTGCCGATACCGGCGACAGCCGGATCGAGGGAGGCACCCAGCATGGTAGCCAGCGCATATTGCCAGCTGCTGGCACCAGCAGCCGAGCCCATGTGGGCAATGGCGGCAATCGCCTGGTTACCCACGTTGAACATGCCCCAGAACATGGCCGGGAACACGGCCAGCCACACCATGATCATCATGCGCTTCAGATCGAGCGCATCACGAACGTGGGAGGCGTTGCGGGTAACGGTACCCGGGGTGTAGAACAGGGTGTACGCCGCTTCGAACAGGGCGTAGTACTTGGCGTACTTTCCACCCGGTTCGAAGTGGTGTTCCATATTTTCAAGAAGTTGCTTGAAACTCATCGCTTAACCTTCCAGTTCAATCTTGGTCAGGCACTCACGCAAGATCGGGCCGTACTCTGTCTTGCCGGGGCAGACAAAGGTACAGAGCGCCAAATCTTCCTCATCCAGCTCCAGGCAGCCCAGTGCTTGCGCACCGTCGCTATCGCCGGAGACCATGTCCCGCAGCAGCAGGGTTGGCAGGATGTCGAGTGGCATCACCCGCTCATAGTTGCCGATAGGCACCATGGAACGGTCACTACCGTTGGTAGTGGTGGTGAAGTTGATCAGCTTGCCCTTCATCAGATGAGAGAGGGTGGTCCGGGTGATAGAGAACTTGTTGGCACTGGGGTTGATCCAGCCCAAGAACTCTTTCTCGCGACCTTCACCCAGCACGCAAACCTGATTGTGGTAGCGACCCAGGTAGTCGTGAACCCCTTCGGCTTTGGCACCACTCAGGATAGAACCGGAGATGATACGGTTTTCGTCGGCACGCAGCTCGTTGTTGGTGAGCTGGCTGATGCAGGCGCCCAGGCGGGTACGCAGCAGACGCGGCTTGAGCACGTTCGGGCCAGCCAATGCGATCACCTTGTCGGTGCAGATCTCACCGGTGGTGAACAGCTTGCCTAGAGCGATCACATCCTGATAGTTGATGTGCCACTGCACCTTGGTGCTGCTGACCGGATCCAGGAAGTGGATATGGGTACCCGGCAGACCGGCAGGGTGCGGACCGACAAAGATCTCTTCCTTGACCTGGGTCAGCGGAGAGTGGGGCAGGCTGCCTTCGCCTTTACAGACGTAAACGGTGCCGTCGGTCAGGCGGGTCAATACGGCCAGGCCATCGAGGAAGGCCTGTGGCTGTTCCTTGATGATCAGCTCGGCATCGGCTGCCAGCGGGTTGGTGTCCATTGCGGTCACAAAGATGGCGCGCGGGGCTGTGCCTACCGCGGGGACTTTGCTGAACGGACGGGTACGAAACGCAGTCCACTGACCTGATGCGACCAGGATCTCTTGCACCTTGCTGCGCTCGAGCTTGGCCAGCTCGGCAGAGGCAAAATGCTCAAATGTCACCTGTTCATCGGAACCGTCGAGGTCGATGACCACGGACTGGAGAACACGTTTGGCACCACGGTTGATTTCTGAAACCACACCGGTGGCAGGAGCTGTGAATTTAACGCCCGGATTCTTCTTGTCTTCAAAAAGATCCTGACCTTTGATGACGCGATCACCTACTTTGACGAACATAGTAGGTCGCATCCCCACAAACTCCTCGCCCAGTGTCGCAACACGGGTGATGGCGGGGCCATCGTAGATTACTTGCTCTGGCGCACCCAGCACGGGGATGTCCAGTCCTCTTTTGATTGTAATCATACTCAATTGCACTACCGTTACGGGAGAGGTTGGTTAGCGCCGAGAAATACATCACGACGGGTGGTTGAATGAGTCGATGTTGTGGCTGTGCCAGGTGGTCAGGCTCAACAATTATTCAACATGCAAGCTCACTCAAAAGCGCTTGACTTTACCACTTAAGGTGCATTTTCTGCCATGCCAAATGGGCAAAATCCCCGTGCCATCACAAAATTAACCTGCAATGAATAAGCCCCCGACACCTTGTAAGTCGTGGTTTTAAAGGTTTTTTTATTTTGCTACCTCAATGGGGGTATTTGCTGTTGTTTTAACTGTCAACAACAAGCCTCGATGCTGAAAAATACCCCCTTGGATGTAGTCTTTTCGGGGCCAATGGGGAAAGTTTGTTTCATTTTTGTTGGCAGATGCGCAATGAGAATGGTGTGGTGCCGCCCGGTTCAGGAGAGTGACGGTTTGCCAACGCAGCTCGGGGTACGCGGGGCATGGCCTTTTTCCTGCCACTCGCTTGTCGTGTAGGTATGCAGCGCCAGTGCATGAATTGCGCCGGCCAGCTCGTCGGCCAGCACGGCATTGACCTGACGATGACGAGCCAGCAGCCGCTGCCCTGCAAATTGCTCGCTGACGATCACCACCTTGAAGTGGCTCTCTGAGCCGGGTTCCACACGGTGCATGTGGCTCTCGTTGATCACCTCCAGCACGGTGGGGGAGAGGGCGGCGGTCAGCTTTGCTTCAATCAGTTGTTGGAGGGTCATCGGATCGGCTTCCAGAGTGAATGTCGGGCCATTCTATCGGCAGTCGTGCGATCGAATAAGCCCCCGTAAGGGGGAAATCACCGGTCAGTTGCCCCCTTGATGCGCATCGAACTGGTGAAATTCCTGCTCCTCGCTAGAATAGCGCCACTTTGCGTCGCCCCTGGCGCCTGTATACACGAATCAAGCCGAGGTTGGACTCTTCCTATGCAAACCCTTCTCGACACTCCCCATTGCCAGCTCACACTCTACCGCTATCCGCGCCAGAGTCAGGAGACGCTGCAAGCCTGGGATGCGGCTGACGAATATCTGATCAACACCCTGGCGGAGTCCCCCCTCGAGCAGGCGGGCCCCGTCATCATCATGAATGACGGCTTTGGCGCGCTGGCCGCCTATCTGCATCCTCACTCCCCCTGCTGCGTCACCGACTCCTACATCAGCGAGCGGGCGACCCTGGCCAATCTGGCTGAAAACGGGTTGGATGCAGGCGGGATTACCTTGCAGGATGCGCTGGCACCGCTGCCCGATGCCCCTGCGCTGGTGGTGATCAAGGTCTCCAAATATCAGGCACTGCTGGAACAGCAACTGCTGGCATTGCGGGATGTAGTGACACCTGCGACCTGGGTCATTGCCGCTGGCAAGGCGAAGGATATTCATACTTCCACGCTCAAGCTGTTCGAGAAGTATCTGGGGCCGACCCGTACCTCGCTGGCCTGGAAAAAGGCGCGTCTCATTCACTGCGAGCCGCAGGCAGAACGTCCCGCGTTGGCCCATCCCTTCCCGACCGTGTGGCCGCTGGAGGGCACTGACATGCTCATCCACAACCATGCCAACGTCTTCTCGCGCACCAGTCTCGATATCGGTGCCCGCTTTATGCTGGACAACCTGCCCATTCACAGTGCCCGCAAGGTGATCGATCTGGGCTGTGGCAACGGGGTGCTGGGGTTGTCGCTGCTTGCCAAAGACAGCGAGGTGGAGGTGACCTTTATCGATGAATCCTATATGGCGGTCGCCTCGGCACAGCTCAACGTCGAGCACAATCTGCCCGATGCACTGCCGCGCGCCCGCTTTATGGTCAATAACTGTCTCGACGGGGTGGCGGTCGGCTCGGCGGATCGGATCCTCTGCAATCCCCCCTTCCATCAGTTGCAGGCGATCACCGATCATATCGCCTGGCAGATGTTCAGCGATGCGCACCGGGTGTTGCCTCAAGGGGGTGAACTCTGGATAGTAGGCAACCGTCATCTGGACTATCACAACAAACTCAAGCGCTTGTTTGCCAACGCACAAGTCGTTGCGTCGAACAGCAAATTCGTTATTTTGAAAGCCATCAAACGCTAAAGCCAAAGGAAACCATGATGAAAAAGTCACTCTTGCTGCTGGCCGCCCTGATGCTGGGCGGGTGTGCCACTCATTGGCCGGAGACGGCGCTACTCAATCCGCAGGTGATCCCCGCCAACCAGCAATACTACTCTGGCAATCGCATCACCATGGAAGGGGTAGACAAGCGTGAGGCTGCCTACGTCTTCTCCATAAAACATAAAGAGAAAGCGCCGGTGCTGGTCAACAGTGAGCGTCCGCTCAACCTGCTGATGGCCGAGCGGCTGGCCGAAGGGCTGCGTAGCCAGGGTCTGGAAGTGGGCAACAGTGGCACCACCAACCTGACGCTGGTGATCTCCAATGCAGCAGTCAATGTGGAAGAGAAGACCTTTACCTATGTCACCAAGTCTCGCGTCAGCCTGCAGGTGATCGCAGATTTCCAGGGCAACCGTCTGACCAAGCAGTTCAACATGTCCTCCAGCAAGGAGAGCCCGAGCGAGCCAAGCATGGCCGATCTGGAGTCTACACTGAACCTGCAACTGGGTAGCGTGCTGCAGCAGATCATGGCGGATGATGCGCTGCGCGGTTACCTGAAAGGTCAACCGAACGGTGCAGGGGTCTGATGATGAAAAAACTCTGGTTGCTGGCCATGCTGATCGCCCCGCTGGCGTTCGCGGGCCCTAAAGTCAGAATGGAGACCAACCACGGCAATATCGTGGTGGAGCTGGCCTCCAAGCAGGCGCCCCAGACGGTGAAGAATTTCCTGCGCTACGTGGCTGATGGCAGCTATGATGGCAGCATCTTCCACCGGGTAATCCAGGACTTCGTGGTGCAGGGGGGTGGCTACAACCAGCAGTTCCAGCAACTGCCGACTTATGAGCCTGTGGTCAACGAGTCGCGTGGTGGTTTGCCCAACAAGCGTGGCACCATCGCCATGGCTCGCACCCAGGCGGTCGACAGCGCGACTCGCCAGTTCTACTTCAATCTGGTCGACAACAATAACCTCAACGCCGGTGGCGCCGCGGGTTATACCGTGTTCGGTCAGGTGGTGCAGGGGATGGAGGTGCTGGACAAGCTGGCTCAGGTACAGACCGGTTACAGCTCCATTCTGCGTGCCAACGATGTGCCGACCAGCCCCATCATTCTGAAGAAGGTGGTGTTGCTGGCAGAAACCCCGGCGGACAAGAAAGTCGACAAGAAAGCGGGCAAGTAACCCTCGCCGGACGTGGTTCGTCACCGCGCGCTCGTCACACACTATGCAAGGCACATCCCGCTTGGAATGTGCCTTTTCTCTATCCGGGCTTCTTTTGGCCTATCTCTTTGCTCGCCTTGGCTATCTGCCATCAACCTGCCAAAATGACGCACTTTTCCAAAGTCGTCAGGTAGTTGAACATGATCCGCAAACCAAGCTGGAGAGAGTCCCTCGCCGTCTATCTCGAATTTCGGGTGTTTATTCTCTTTGCCATGGGTTTTTCATCGGGTCTGCCGCTGCTACTGGTGTTCGGTACCCTCTCATTCTGGTTGCGTGAGGCCGATGTCAGCCTGACCGATATCGGTTACATGAGCTGGGTGGCGCTCGCCTATGGATTTAAATGGTTGTGGTCGCCGCTGGTGGATCGCATGCCGCTGCCGTTGCTCTCCACGCTGCTGGGGCGTCGTCGCAGCTGGATGTTGTTCTCCCAGTTGCTGATCGCCGCCGCGCTGGTCGGCATGGCGTTCTGCGATCCCAAGACCGAGCTGGCCCAGCTGGCGCTGTTTGCCCTGCTGGTGGCCTTTGCCTCGGCCACGCAGGATATCGTCATCGATGCCTATCGCATCGAATCCGCCCCCGAGCGGCTGCAGGCGGCGATGGCGGCCTCCTACATGACCGGCTACCGGCTGGCGATGATCATGGCGGGTGCCGGTGCGCTGGCGTTGGCGGCCTGGTTTGGCAGCAACAGCGGTTATGACTATCGTGGCTGGCAGATTACCTATCTGGTGATGGCGGGCTTGATGTCACTCGGGGTCATCACCACCCTGTTCTGCCATGAACCGGATATCGATCTGGCCGGGCAGGGCAAGCAGCAGGCCGAGCGCAAGGCGTTGCTACTGGAACAGGGGTGGCCTGCGCCGCTGGCCAGTGCCGGAGCCTGGGGCTATGAGGCGGTCTGGTGTCCGTTTGCCGACTTCTTCCGCCGCTATGGCGGATCGGCGCTGCTGATCCTGGCGTTGATCGCCTGCTATCGGGTTGCCGATGTGGTGATGGGGGTGATGTCCAACAGCTTCTATGTGGATATGCAGTTCAGCAAGACTGAAGTGGCCACCATCACCAAGGTGTTTGGCGTCATTATGACGCTGGTGGGGGCTGCGCTGGGGGGCGTGCTGGTGATGCGCTTTGGCACGCTGCGCATTCTATTTTTGGGGGCGCTGCTCACCGCCAGCACCAACTTGCTGTTTGCCCTGCTCCATCAGGTTGGTCACAACCTGGAGTTGCTGACCCTGATCATCTCGCTGGATAACCTCAGTGCCGGCATTGCGACCGCGGCGTTTGTGACTTATCTCTCCAGCCTGACCAATGTGGCATTCTCGGCGACTCAGTACGCGCTGTTCAGCTCGGTGATGTTGCTGTTGCCCAAATTGCTGGCCGGTTTTTCCGGGCAGGTCGTGGAGCAGATTGGCTACAGCGCCTTCTTTGTCGGAACCAGTTTATTGGGCTTGCCTGTGTTGTTGTTGATTGTGCTGGTAGCCAGAAAGGGGAGTGAGTTGCTCTCAGCGGCTGACAAATAGCAAGCGTTTGCGTAGAATCGGGGGTGATTAGATTCACACTTCCGGATAAAGTTCCCGAGAAGTTGTTTCTCCCCTGATTTTATTTGATTAGAATTCCTCTCGCTCCTTGTGGGCAGGCTACGGAAAACCTCAACTAACGCACAAGAGACCAATAAAATGGCCAAATTTACCAAGACTCTGATCGCTGCCGGTCTGCTGGCTGCTGCCGCTACTCCGGCCTTTGCTGCTGATTACAGCGGTGATATCCACAAGAATGACTACAAGTGGATGCAGTTCAACGTGATGCATACCATTGACCAACGTCCTATCTTCACCAATGACGGTAGCTACAACGATACCTATTTTGAGATGGAGTTCGGTGGTCGTTCCGGTATCTTTGATCTCTATGGTTATGTCGACGTTTTCGATATTTTCGACACCAAGCACAGTGACAAGCATGGTGGTGATAACCTCTACATGAAGTTTGCTCCCCGTGTATCTCTGGATGCGCTGACTGGTCAGGATTTGTCCTTTGGCCCAGTACAAGAAGTTTATCTGTCTACCCTGTTCAACATCGGTGGTTCCCAAGGCTTGAACGAAGCGTTGGTGGGGGTCGGTGCTGATGTGATGGTGCCATGGTTTGGCAAAGTAGGTATGAACCTGTACAAGCGCCACATGAACGAAGCATTTAATGACTTCACAACCGGTGAGGAAGGCCCGACTGGTTGGGACGGCCAGCAGTTCTCCATGAACTGGTTCAAACCCTTCTATACCTTCTCCAACGGTAGTTTCGTCTCTTATCAAGGTTATCTGGATTACACTTGGGGCATGGAAAATACTACCCATTCTGATGGTCTGGGCACCTTCCACGGTATTTACTGGCACTCCGACCGTTACGCTGTTGGCTATGGTCTGAAGTACTTCAATGAAATCTACGGTATTGACAACAACGATTTCAGTAAATCTACTGGTTTCGGTCACTACTTCTCTGTTACCTACAAGTTCTAATAAAACTTGGGGTACAAAAAAACCGGAGTATCTGCTCCGGTTTTTTTATGGCCGCGATTTAGATAGCGTGGCGCGAGTCATTGAGTGCGCCACGGCTGAGTGGACAAATTAGTCGCGGAAGTTCTGGAACTGCATCGGTTGACCCAGTTCGGCGCCACGGACCAGTGCCATGGTCTCTTGCAGATCGTCACGCTTCTTGCCGGTGACACGTACTTCATCACCTTGGATGGCGACCTGTACCTTGATCTTGGAGTCCTTGATCAGCTTGACCAGCTTCTTGGCGATCTCTTTCTCGATCCCCTGCTTGAACTTGACGGTCAGGTGGAAGCGCTTGCCGGAGTGAACGGAGTCACCCACTTCCATGGAGCTGTTTTCGATGTTGCGCTTGAGCAGGGCAGCGCGCAGCATTTCGACCATCTGCTTGAGCTGGAAATCGGCATCGGCTTCCAGTTTTACCTCTTCCTTGTTCAACTCGAAGCTGGCTTCTACCCCACGAAAATCGAAACGGGTGGCCAGTTCACGATTGGCGTTGTCGACTGCGTTCAACACCTCGTTCATTTTGACTTCAGAGACAATATCGAATGACGGCATAGCCGGAGCTCCTCATGTTGCGTTATCGGGGGGCAAATCTACCAGAAAACGGGCAAATTTGCTGATTTTGATAGGGCTGCTCTGCTAGAATCCCCTGCGCACAGGATGGGTGGACCCGTTAGCGTCCACCAGCGAGTTCTTCACTTATCTCCGGTAACAGGTTGAGAGGATTGCAACCCTTACCCTGACAGAGTCACACCATGCCAAGCGGATTAAAAAATTCCCGACAGCCCGTTATGCCACCTGTGATCCCGCAGTGGTCACTGTTGGGTTGTGGCGCCCTCGGCGGCGTTTTTGCCTCCCTGCTGACCCAGAGCGGTCAATCCACCCGAGTCTTGTTGCGCGAACACCATAAGTCCACGCTCCATCCGGGGTTCGATTTCACCTCGCTGGAGGGGCAGGTACAACTGCTCAATATCGAGCGTGGATTTGTCAGCAAACCTGGCAAGATAAAGCGACTGCTGGTGATGACCAAGGCCAGTCAGGTGGTTGCCGCACTGGCGCCGCTGGTGGGCAAACTGGATGCTGGCGTGCCGATCGTGCTGCTGCACAACGGGATGGGCATTGCCGAGCAGGTGGTCGAGATGTTCCCGCACAACCCGGTGATTGCTGGCGTCACCAGCCATGGCGCCATGCAGGGTGGCCATTTCGTCTTCCGTCATACTGGCAAGGGCGAAACCTGGCTTGGCCCGATCAATGAAGCCGCCAAGGCCCACGCCGCGCTCGCGGATGAGCTGGCGCTGGCGCTTGGTCAGGCTGGTTGGGATGAGCAGGTATTGGTACGTCAGTGGCAAAAGCTGGCTATCAACTGTGCCATCAATCCCCTGACGGCCCTCTACAAGCTGAAAAATGGCGAGTTGGCGGGCCCCCGTTTTGCTGATGCCCAGCGGCAGATCTGCGTGGAAGTGGCGGATGTGATGTGCGCCGAAGGCATTACTACCACGGCAGAAGAGTTGCAGCGCCGAGTGATGACGGTGGTGGAACTGACCGCTGACAATTACTCCTCCATGTATCAGGATATGGAGCTGGGACGAGAGACCGAGATTGAGGCCATTACCGGTTTCCTGCTGGCCAAGGCTGCCCAGCATGGCATCGCCGTGCCGGTCAATCAGGGTCTCTATCAGGCGATAAAAGAGAAGAGTCAGGCCGCCTGACCCTTTACATGGCAGAGCAAGCAGCAAGGAGGCGGGAGTGAGTGTACTGGTGCTGGTGGCCCCCGGGTCGGAAGAGATAGAGACGGTCGCCATTGTCGATACCTTGGTGCGTGCCAGCATTGAGGTGGTGCTGGCCTCTTGTTGCCCAGCCGGATCCCGGCAGGTGAAGGCATCGCGCGGGGTACAGCTGGTGGCCGATTGTCATATCGACGAGCTGACCCGTCGGGACTTTGAAGCCATCGTGGTACCCGGCGGTCTGCCCGGCAGTGAAGTGATCCGCGATACTCAGCTGGCCATCGATCTGCTCAAAGAGCATGCTGCTCTTGGTCGCTGGCGCGCTGCTATCTGCGCCGCCCCCGTAGTGGTGTTGCAACATCATGGCCTGCTGGATGGTGCCATCGTCACTAGCCATCCCGGCTTTCAGTCCCGATTACCGACATCGCAGTTGTCACATGAGCGGGTAGTAAGGGATGAGGCTCATCGCCTTATCACCAGTCAGGGGCCGGGCAGCGCCATCGAGTTTGCGCTCGAACTGGTCCGGGTTCTGCGCGGGGATGAAGTGGTGGCCGCCGTCGCTGGCCCTATGGTGCTGCCTTGAGCGCACTCTGCTGCTGAATCCAGCTAGCCATATGTTGAAAAACGGGCCCCGATCAGCTTGATCGGGGCCCGTTTGTTATCTGCCGTTGCCGGCCACGCCATCTTGTCCGGCTCAGTAGTCGTACTGTTTGCACTCCTTCTTGCGAAACTCTTCGCGCCAGCGTGACAACTCTTGCTTTGTGCCGAGCTTGTCCCCTTTCTTGATGGCCTGCTCCAGTATCTCAATCCGGTCGTACAGCCAGCGGCACTCTGCCGTCGGGTTGTTCTTGCCGATGCCGGTCAGCGGCAGCAACCCGAGTCCCAGCCAAAGATATTTCATCCCGAACGCTCCTTGTCATTGTGGTAGAAAAGGTCTCCTTGGAGTCTACCATTTTAGCCGCAACGAGAGAGATAGAGCTGCAGTTATCCTTGGGGTAAGATGATGCCATGTCTGTTTATTTATACAGTGGTATGCGCAAGATCATCCATATCGACATGGACTGCTTTTTTGCCGCGGTAGAGATGCGGGACAACCCGGCGCTGCGGGAGGTGCCGCTCGCCATAGGGGGAGCCTCAGAGCGGCGCGGTGTTATCTCGACTTGCAACTACGTGGCGCGCCGGTTCGGGGTGCGTTCCGCCATGCCGAGTGCACTGGCGAAAAAGCTCTGCCCGCCGCTGGTACTGATCCCGGGGCGGATGGCGGTGTACAAGGATATCTCCCGTCAGCTCAGGGCCATTTTCCTGCGCTATACCGATCAGGTTGAACCGTTGTCGCTGGATGAAGCCTATCTCGACGTGACCCACAGTCGCTGTTGTGGTGGCAGTGCCACCCTGATGGCGCAAGAGATCCGGCAAGCCATCGTCACCGAACTGGGATTGACCGCTTCGGCGGGTGTGGCGCCCAACAAGTTTCTCGCCAAGATCGCCTCGGAGCAGCGCAAACCCGATGGTCTGTTTGTCATTCGCCCCGACTAGGTGGCCGAATTTGTCTGCCAGTTGCCCCTCGGCAAACTGCCCGGGGTGGGCCGCAAGACCGCCGAGCGGCTGGAGGCGCAGGGGCTCTACACCTGCGAGGATGCGCGAACCTTGTCGGCACAAGAGCTGTGCAGTCGTTTTGGCAAGCTGGGCGAGATGCTGACGACCCGGATCTGGGGGCTGGATGAACAGCCGGTGCAGGCGCAGCGGATCCGCAAAACCATCGGGGTGGAAACCACGCTGGCGAGCGATCTCTGTGACGAAGCCGCCTGTCTGACGGTATTGCAGCAACTGTTGCCGGAGCTGGAGCGGCGATTCCAGCTGGCGTGTCCTGCCGGGCAAGTGATGGGTCAGGGAATCAAGCTCAAGTTTGCCGATTTCCATCAGACCACCGTTTATCGCAGTCAGGGTGGTTATCAGCCAGCCTTGTTTGCCCCGCTGCTCAAGGAGGGATTGCAACGGGCACAGGGGCGTTCGGTACGTCTGCTGGGGCTGGTGGTGGGTCTGCCAAAAGAGGGGGAAGTTAACCAGCTATCGCTGGATTTGCTGTGAGAGAGTTAAGTTTTTGTTTATAAAGTCGATACTCTACCCATATCTGCATGAAGTAGGAATATTGGCATGAATGCTCTTTCTGTCCAGGGTCGGATTACCCTGATCACCGGTTGCTGTCTGCTGGTCACCGCCGCCGCTCTGGTTGCCTCCTCGATTTACAACGCGAACAAGATGCAAACGCAGGTGCGACAAGCCACTCTGCATGAGGCGCAGCAGTCAGCCGAAAACTGGATGAAGGCGATGGGCTCGGAGCAGGCGGCCAAGGTGACCAGCTATCTCGATGAAGCCTATTTTCGTGCCAGCTTGCTGGCCGAGAGCGTTCTGTTCCAGCGCAAGAATGGGGCCGAAAACTTTGTCCCGTCAGAGGCGCTGCGCAGCGCCATCAATCAGCAACTGCACGATGCCGTTGCCTCATCGACCAATCTGCTCGGCGTCTATACGGTGTTCGAACCCGATCAGCTGGATGGGGAAGACAGTAACTATGAGGGCTCGACCGCGCTCGGCGCCAACGACAAGGGGCGCTTCTCCAGTTATTGGGCGTATGACAACGGCAAGCTGGTGCCCGAGGTGCAGAATGAAGATGTGCTTGCTGACGACAGCCCGACCGAGGCCGGTGGTGTTGAAAACGAGTGGTATCGCTGCAGCATTCGCACCCGGGCACTCTGCCTGCTGGAACCCTATCTGGACGATGTCGGCGACAAGAAAGTCTTGATTACCTCAGTCTCAGTACCTTTGCTGGAGCAGGGAACATTACTGGGGGTAGCTGGCGTTGATATCTCCCTGACGACCTTGCAGGATCTGGTCTCTACCATGGACAAGGAGCTCTATGACGGCAAAGGCAGAATCTTGCTGGTCAGTCATGAGGGGCGCGTGGCGGGTGCCGATGAGTTTGATGTGACCTTGGGGCGGGAGCTGGATCAGATGTATCAAGGGCTGGCCAGCGAGCTGAAAGGCTGGCTCAATCAGGGTCAGGAACAGACGCGCTGGAGCCGCGATGGCGCCCTGTTGCAGAGCTTTGTGCCGGTCTCCATGCGTGGTACCGATCGTAAATGGGGCATCTACATTGAATTACCACGGGCCGTAGTGTTGGCCTCGGCCCAGCAACTGCAGGATGATCTGGCCAGTGAGGCCAATCGCAGCGTGGTCTCGCAACTCTCTATCGGAGTGCTGATCTCGCTGGTGGCCCTGAGCTTTATCTGGTGGATGGCGCGCCAGATCGTGGCACCTATTCGCGCCGTGGTTGCTCGCCTCAAGGATATTGCCAGCGGCGAGGGGGATTTGACCCAGCGCATCGAGATCCAGCGGCAAGACGAGATTGGCGAGCTGGCCAAGTGGTTCAACAGCTTCCTCAACAAGCTGCAATCGACCATCAGCCAGGTGATTGATACCGTTGCCGGCACCCGCAACAGTGCTGAGCGGGCGGCGCAGGTGGCCGAGCGCACCAGCAGCGGCATGCAGGACCAGTATCAGGAGATCGATCTGGTGGCGACGGCGTTTGAAGAGCTGAGCGCCACGGCGATGCAGGTCTCCGGCAATGCCAGCTTGGCGGTGGCGGCCGCCAACACCACCGATGCCGCGGCGCAAGAGGGCAAATATGTGGTGGCTGACACCCAAGAGGCGATGCGCAAGCTGATGACCATCATCAACGATGCCCAGCCGGTGGTGGAGCGGCTCTCGGCCAACAGTGGCAACATCAATGACATTCTCACCGTTATTCAGGGGATTGCCGAACAGACCAACTTGCTGGCGCTGAACGCGGCCATTGAAGCGGCGCGGGCCGGTGAGCAGGGGCGTGGCTTTGCCGTGGTGGCCGATGAGGTGCGCAATCTGGCCGGTCGTACCCAGAATGCCATCGTCGAGATCCAGACCCTGATCAGCCAGCTGCAGTCCGGTACTGGCGCCGTGGTCAAGGCGATCCGCGATGGTCATGGCCAGGCTGACGAGACGCTCGCCAAGGTGGATCTCTCGGTGCAGGTGCTGGAGCAGATCATCCAGTCGGTCTCCACCATCCATCAGATGAACGAGCAGATTGCCCGAGCGGCGCAGGAGCAGAGCCGGGTGGCGGACGAGATCAACCGTAACGTCAGCAACATTCGCGATGTGAGCCACACCATTCGGGCCGAAGCGGCGACCTCCGCCGAAAATGGTCGCGAGCTCTCCGCTCTCGCTGACAAACAGCAGCAACTGGTGGGGCAGTTCAAGGTATAGCGAGATCAAAAAAGGCGCCATCCAGCTGGAGGCGCCAAACACATTCAGATGACAGACTGGGTCAAATCGAGAAGATTTGAGCCCCTCTTCCCGCAGAGGAAGAAACACAACACCACAATCACAGTCGAAAGACTCACGAAAAACACATGTAAACCAACATGTAGTAGAAAATGTGAGCCATATGACGACTGATTGCTGGGCGAATTATGTTTATTCACTGGTCGACCCGCAACCGACAAATTATAATGCGCCCCATTAGAAAAACTCATCGTCGGCTGGTGTCATGTCTCGTCGTTTACCTCCGCTCAATGCCCTTAAGGCGTTTGAAGCAGCGGCTCGTCACTTAAGCTTTACCCGCGCAGCAGAAGAGTTGTTTGTGACTCAGGCTGCCATCAGTCACCAGATCAAGGCGCTGGAGGAGTATCTTGGCATCAAGCTGTTCCGCCGTAAAAACCGCTCCTTGTTGCTGACCGAAGAGGGGCAGGGCTATTTCCTGGATATCAAGGATATCTTTGCCTCCATCTCTGAGGCGACCGACAAGCTGCTGGCCCGCAGTGCCAAGGGGGCGTTGACCGTCAGTCTGCAGCCGAGTTTCGCCATCCAGTGGCTGGTGCCGCGCTTGGTCAAGTTCAGCGAACGCCACCCCGATATCGATGTGCGGATCAAGGCGGTCGATCTCGACGAAGGGTCGCTCACCGACGACGTAGATGTTGCCATCTACTACGGGCGTGGCAACTGGCCGGGTCTGCGTTGCGACAAGCTGCATACCGAATACCTGATCCCGGTCTGCTCCCCCTTGCTGTTGACCGGGCCAAAACCGCTGCGTACGCCGCAAGATTTGACTCTTCATACCCTGCTGCACGATACCTCCCGCCGTGACTGGAAGGCCTGGTTCCGCCAGCTCGATATCGATGCACCCAACGTCAATCAGGGGCCCATCTTCAGCCACTCCACCATGGTAATCCAGGCGGCGATCCATGGTCAGGGGGTGGCGCTTGGCCACAGCGTGCTGGCGCAACCCGAGATTGAGGCCGGCCGTCTTATCTGCCCGTTCGAGCAGGTGTTGGTGAGCAAAAATGCCTTCTATCTGGTGTGCCAGGAGCAACAGTCGGATCAGGGCAAGATCGTAGCCTTCCGCGACTGGATGCTGGAGCTGGTAGAGCAGGAAGAGGCGCGTCGCAGGGCAAGGCTCGCCGATGCCTGAGGTGATCCGCGAGGGGGCAATTGATGCCCCCGTTCGCATTTTGCTGGCCCACGGTGCGGGCGCCGGGATGGAACACGCCTTTCTTGCCGAGTTGTCACGCCTGCTGGCTGGCCCCGACATCGAAGTGGTGCGCTTCAACTTCCCCTATATGGCCAAACGGGCTTTGGATGGCATACGCAGGCCGCCTGATCGGCAGCCTGTATTGCTTGAACACTGGCATGAAATGATCCGCGAGTTTGCCCATCCACGGCTGTTTCTGGCGGGCAAGTCGATGGGCGGGCGGATGGCGGCGGAACTGTATAGTGAAGGCGAGGGTGAGATGAATGCTGCAGGATTGCTCATTCTCGGGTATCCTTTCCACCCTCCGGTCAAGCCCGACAGTTGGCGAGGCGAGGTACTCAAGCATATTGCAGTGCCAACCCTGCTGTTGCAGGGGGAGCGCGACACCTTCGGTAGTCGCGCCGAACTGGCCGATTTCCCCTTCTCACCCGCCGTATCGGTCCATTGGTTGACCGATGGTGATCATGGTTTCAAACCGCGTAAAGCCAGTGGCGTGAGTGAGCAGGAGAATATGCAGCATGCGGCGGCGGCTATCAGCCATTTTGTGGCCCGGCACGGATAGCTAGAGTGGACTGGCCTTGTTGTTGCCAGCCGTGATGAGAGAGGGAGAGTGAGGATGCAGATCCATCGACATTGGCTGATACTGGCCGGTCTCTTCGGGTTGACGGCCACCATGTTGGGGGCGTATGGCGCTCATGGATTGGCGGCGACCGGCATTACGCCCGAGCGTCTGGCGGCGTTCAATACCGCCGTGCAGTATCAGTTTTTTCACGCATTGGCCCTGCTGGCTCTGGGTTGGTGTGGTGTGCGCAGCAAGGTGATCCACCTGGCTGGCACCGCCTTTGTGCTGGGGATCATCGGATTCTCCGGCAGTATTTACGCCATGGTGCTGCTTGGCAGCAAGGGGCTGGGGCTGATTACCCCGGCTGGTGGCCTCTGTTTTATGTTGGGATGGGCGGCTTTGATTTGGGCCGGCTGTCGTCTTGGAGGAAAAAATGAATAATCTGCTGCTTTATTGCCGCCCCGGTTTTGAGAAAGAGGCGGCTGCAGAGATCACCGAGCGTGCCGGTAACATGCAGTGCTACGGTTTCGCCCGGGTCAAGGACGACAGCGGTTATGTGATCTTCGAACTGTATGACGAGGAGCAGGCGGACCTGCTGGCTCGCAAGCTGCCGTTCCGGGAGCTCATCTTCATCCGTCAGATGCTGGTGGTGACCCATGAGCTGAAGGCGCTGGATGTCGCGGACAGGATCACTCCCATCATCGAGGCGGTTCGCGAATACACCATTTGCGGCGATCTGCGTGTCGAAACCGCGGATACCAACGAAGCGAAAGAGCTGTCGGCCTTCTGCCGCAAGTTCACCGTGCCGCTGCGTCAGGCGCTGCGCAGCAACGAGATCCTGACCAAGAAGGAGACGCCAAACCGTCCGGTGTTCCACGCCTTCTTCATGGCCAATGATCACGTGTTGCTGGGCTACTCCTATTCGTTCAACAACTCCGGATTCCACATGGGGATCCCGCGCCTGCGCTTCCCGGCCGATGCGCCGAGCCGCTCCAGCCTCAAGCTGGAGGAGGCGTTTTACGTGTTCGTGCCGCGGGAAGAGTGGGATGTGCGTCTCTGCTCAGGCATGAAGGCGGTGGATCTGGGCGCCTGCCCGGGTGGCTGGACCTATCAGCTGGTGCGTCGTGGCATGATGGTTACAGCGGTCGACAACGGCATGATGGCCCAATCCCTGATGGATACCGGTCAGGTCAAGCATATCCGGGATGACGGTTTCGTCTGGCGTCCGAGCAAGAAGAACACCTACTGGCTGGTGTGCGACATGGTCGATAAACCGGCGCGGGTCGTTCACATGATTGCGGACTGGTTCCGTGAGGGCGACTGCCAGGAGGCGATGTTCAACCTCAAGCTGCCGATGAAGAAGCGTTATGCGGAATCGGTACACAACATCGAAGTGCTGCGCGAGATGCTCAAGGAGATCGACAACGCGTTCGTGATCCAGGCCAAGCAGCTCTATCACGATCGAGAAGAGATCACCGTGCATGTTTACAACAAGTACTGGGTCTCCAAACTCGAGCCCAAGGCGTGATGTAGCCGTTCAGCCCGAACGATAATTACCAAGGCCGACAGGGAAACCTGTCGGCCTTTTGCTATGCGGCTGCCGGAAAATATCAGAAACGGTAATCGAGGCGCAGGGAGGATTCGTCGTCGGTCACCTTGATCTCTATCTGCAGCGGGAAGGTTTTGTCGACCGGATTGAACTGCATTTTGATGCCATCCCCTCTCAATCTGATTGCCGTATGCAGTCCACCGGCTTTGAATTTGACCTTGGGTCTGAAGCGTTCAATCGACAGACTGATGCTCTTTTCCGGGGTCAGATTGAGCTGCGGGTAGGAGGTGATCTTTTGATTACCAAAGTTGTCGGTGGAGACTTCAATCCCAAACGACAGGGGTTTGGGTGCCTTGAGCAGGTCGTTGGTATCCAGGCTTGAACGCCATACCTCGGTGGCAGTCCGTTTTTCCTGCTGTGGCAGTTTGGCGATTTGGGTTGATTGGGCCTGTTCGAAGGCACTGGCAGTGCCACAAACCAGCATCAGACCCGACACCAGATAGCACCCGTATCCCTTCATGAAAAACACTCCCTGTTCTTCTTCTCTATTGAACATAGTTGCTGTTCGGGGAGTGGCAAAGGATTCGGAAATATAAAAAAGGGAGCCGAAGCTCCCTTTTAAAATCAATGAATTAACTCACATACGATCGATGATGGCCTGGGTGAATTCGCTGGTGGAAGCCGTGCCACCCAGATCGCGGGTGACCCGATCACCGGATTCGATGGTAGCTCGCACCGCTTCGCGGATCCGCTCTGCTTTATCCTGCATGCCGAGGTACTCCAGCATCTGAATGGAGGCGAGGATCACCGAGGTCGGGTTGGCGATATTCTTGCCTGCGATATCCGGTGCCGAGCCGTGCACCGCTTCGAAGATGGCGGCGCCATCGCCGATGTTGGCGCCGGGCGCCATACCAAGGCCGCCAACCAGACCGGCGCAAAGATCCGAAAGGATATCGCCGAACAGGTTGGTGGTGACCATGACATCGAAACGCTCCGGGTACATCACCAGGTTCATGCAGGCGGCATCGACGATCATCTCTTCGCTCTGGATATCTGGGTAGTGGCTGGCGATTTCACGGGCTACTTCGAGGAACAGGCCGGAGGTCGACTTGAGGATGTTAGCCTTGTGGATGATGGTGACCTTCTTGCGCCCTTCCTGACGAGCCAGCTCGAAGGCAAACTTGACGATGCGCTCGGCCCCTTCACGAGTGATGATGCTCATCGCCTCGGCACTCTTGTTGTCATCGCTGCGCTTTTGGCCTGCACCCGAGTACATCCCTTCGGTGTTTTCACGCACCGTGATGATGTCGATATTGTCGTAACGGCTCTTGGTGCCCTTGAAGGAGATGACCGGACGCACGTTGGCGTAGAGGTTGAATTTCTTGCGCAGGGAGACGTTGATGGAGGTAAAACCGCCGCCGACCGGCGTGGTCAATGGCCCTTTCAGGCTCACCTTGTTCTTCTCAATCAGATCCAGGGTAGCCTGGGGCAGCAGCTCGCCATGCTTCTCGAGGGCAACCAAGCCTGCATCAGCATATTCGTATTCGAAATCGCAGCCCGCATGGGTCAGGATCTGGATGGCTGATTCAATGATGCTGGGGCCGATGCCGTCGCCGGGGATCACGGTAATTTTTCTTTTGGACATGAGAGGGTTCCACTTCCAAGGTATAGGGGAGGATGGGGCTGCTTTATAGCATTTACTCAGCAAACCAACCACATTCCTTTACATTCTACTCACTTTCATCAACAGCGAGGGTGAGTCTCGTCATGGTTCGCACCCTTACCTGCATTTTTGTTCGGCCATTTAGTCCGGCTGGGGCGGGTAGCGGATGTCCCGCAGGTTGAATCCCAGCACAATATCACGCTGCAAGCGCACCAGCCGCTGGGCCAGCAGGGCTTCATCCTGATGCTGGCGCAGCTTGAGCAATGGCTTGGCGGCATCCTCTTGAAGGCAGGCCTCGAGCATGGCCGCCAGATTGCCATATTGCTGCAGCAGCTGGGTAGCGGTCTTGGGGCCGATACCCGGTACCCCCTTGATATTGGAACCGCTGATACCGGTCAGGGCCCAGAAGTCGACCAGCTGAGCGGGCATTACCCCATATTGCTGCTGGACGAAGGCGGCATCCAGCCAGCGTTTGTTGAAGTAGTCGCGTACCCGGATCTGCGGGCAGATGAGCTGACAGAACCCTTTGTCGGTGGAGATGATGGTTGCCTGATGGCCGTGGCTGGCGATGCCGCAGGCTAGAGTGGCGATGAGATCATCCGCCTCATCGGTCTCGGAGAGCAGGGCATCGACACCGCACTCCCAGAAAGCATCCTGCAGGGTCGCCAGCCCTTCACGCAGCTCGGGGGGCATGGGCGTGCGCCCCTCCTTGTAGGCTGGATAGACCTCCTTGCGCCAGCTGTGCACCTCGCCGTCAAAGACCGCGATGACATGGGTCGGTTCGCTATTGGCCAGCAGCTTGCGGCAGGTATTGATGAGGTTGGCGCGGGTGGCGACCAGCGCTTGGGCAGGGGTCAGTGCCTGCTGGGCCTGTACCGCGTGCAGACGGCGAATGAGGTTGAGGGCATCGATGATGAGCAGGTGTGGCCGGATAGTTGACATGGGGCACTCTTGGCGGTCGGGACGCCCCATTGTAACAAACCACTCGCCTGATGGGGGATTGATGGTATGCGGGAAGGCATAGCACCAATAAAGAGGGGCGCCGATGCACCCCTCTGTCGATGATGTGGCTGTCTGTACCCTAGCGGACGATTTCGTAGCAGGGCACATATTGGCTGCCCGGCAGCTTCATCCGCTGCTGCTTGACGAAGCTCTCCAGCAGCTTGTCCATCAGGTGCATCAGCTCCTCGTCGCCGTGTAGCTTGAAGGGGCCTTTCTTCTCGATGGCGCGAATGCCCCCTTCCTTGACGTTGCCAGCCACGATGCCGGAGAAGGCGCGGCGCAGGTTGGCAGCCAGCAGTTGCGGCGGCTGGTTGCGGTGCAGATCCAGACTGGCCATGCTGGCGTGATCCGGCTCGAACGGGAGCTGGAACTCCGGCTCAATCTTGAGGGACCAGTTGAATGAGTAGGCATCGCCGACCGATTTGCGATATTCGCGAATCTTCGGCATCGCCTCTTTCATTACCCGGGCCACTTCCGGCGCATCGCCGACGATGATCCGGTAGAGCCGGGTGGCTGGCTCGCCCAGGGTCGCCTTGATGAAGTCATCGATGGCACGGAAGTAGTCGGCGCTCTCTTTCGGGCCGGTCAGAATGATCGGCATCGGCTGTCGTTCATTGGCCGGGTTCATCATGATGCCGAGCAGATAGAGCAGCTCTTCGGCGGTGCCGACCCCGCCCGGGAAGATGATGATGCCGTGGCCCAGACGCACGAAGGCTTCCAGCCGCTTCTCGATATCCGGCAGGATCACCAGCTCGTTGACGATGGGATTGGGCGGTTCGGCCGCGATGATGGAGGGTTCGGTGAGGCCGATGTAGCGCCCGTTTCGTACCCGCTGCTTGGCATGGCCGACGGCGGCCCCCTTCATTGGGCCCTCCATGGCGCCCGGGCCGCAACCGGTACAGATGTTCAGCTCACGCAAGCCCAGTTCGCTACCCACCGCACGGGTGTACTGGTATTCGATCTCGTTGATGGAGTGGCCACCCCAGCAGACGATCAGGTTGGGATCGGCGCCGGGCAGGATCACCTTGGCGTTGCGCAGAATGGCGAACACCACGTTGGAGATATGGGTGGAGTTGGTCAGATTGACCTGGCGGTTGGACTCGAGCTGATTGGAGACATAGAGAATGTCGCGTAGCACCGAGAAGAGGTGCTCCTGAATGCCGCGAATGATCTCGCCATCGACAAAGGCGTGCTCGGGGGCATTGAACAGTTCCAGCTTGACCCCGCGCTCGCGCCGGATCACATGAATATCAAACGATTTGAAGCGCTCCAGGATCTCCTTGGAGCTGTCGGTATGGCTACCGGAGTTGAGCACTGCCAGCGAGCAGTTGCGAAACAGTTGATAGATATCGCTGGAGGCAGTCTGCTTGAGGCGATCCACCTCAAGCTGTGACAGCAAATCCATGCTGCCGACGGGATTGATGTGCGTAATCATAGGTTCCCCTTTACTCACTTGTTATCGTTGTGTTTTTCCCTGGGGAGAAAAGGGGACGCCATGTAGCATCCCCTGAGATCGATAGTAGTGGTAACAGAGGGGGGAGGGAAATAGGGTGACGACTGTTCGCTGTTTTTTTAGCCGGTTGTCAGGCCAGTGTCACTTGATCCCGACCGGTGTTCTTGGCGTGGTAGAGCGCCTTATCCGCCCGCTCGAACACATCGGACGGGTTATCCCCATCCTTGAACAGGGTGGCGCCGATGGAGATGGTGATCTCCACCTTGGCATCGCGAAAACGGAACGGGATGCTCTTGATGGTCTGGCGCAGGGTCTCCAGCGGCTTCTGGAATTTGTCCGGGTTGATGTTGGGCAGCAACACCACGAACTCTTCCCCGCCGAAACGGGCGATGAAGTCAGTGTCACGCAGGGCACTCTGCAGCGCCTTGGCGACCACTTTCAGCGCCTTGTCACCCGCCATATGGCCGTAGTTGTCATTGATGTTCTTGAAGTGATCGATGTCGATGATCGCCATGCAGAGCGGAGTGCGGTAGCGCAGCCAACGTTTGTACTCCTGCTCCAGCCGTTCATCGAGGGCGGCCCGGTTGTGTACCTGGGTCAGGCTGTCGAGGAACAGCTTGTGCTTCTGAATGGTCAACCGCTTCTTATACTCGGCGGTCTCCTCCTTCATCAACCGCAGCTTGGACTCCATGGTGGATAGGCGGGTGAGCAGGTGACGCTCTCGCGCCGCTGTGCTCTCGCGCTCTTGCAGCAGCAGGTTGATGGCGCCCATGTGGCCTGAGATGGTTCGCTTGAGCGCATCGAGGGAGTTATAGCTGGCCAGGGATTGATCGATGGCCTGCAACTCGCTGACCAGCGCCTCGCGGGTCTCTCTGGTTTCGTTTTGCAGCGCGCGCCCCTCGTCGAGGGATTCGGTAAACCCGACATGCACCGCGGACAGGCTCTCGTTGAGGGAGCTGAGGAAGGCGCGGGAGGCTTTGCGCTCCTCACGGGTACCTTCGATGATGAGCTCAATCACCTGCAGGCAGGTTTCCGCCAGCAGGGCCGGGTTGATCCCGATCAGCAACTGGCGGCGGATGTCGCCCAGACTCTCGCCGATGGCACCGGCAAAGTCGAGTTCGGTGATGAGCCGCTGCAGCTCGTCGGCGATGCGAGCGTGATCCTTGAGATCAAACGGGTCGACATCGGGCTGGCCATCGTGGCTGGTGGGGGCATTTTCTGGCTGAGCTGCGCCTGCCGGTGCCAGCAGAGGCTGGCTGGGCAGCAGCTGGATCTTGATCGCCTGCTGGTAGAACTCCAGCAGTTTGATTACCTTCTTTTGCTGATCGGCAATGCCGTAACCGGCGGGACTTGCCAGAAACTCCTTGAGGGATTTGCGGGTCTCTTCCGGGAAGCCCTTGATGGTTTTCAGCTGTCTGGAGCCAAGATCGATGGCGGTTTGGGTCAGGGTGATCGACTCTTCCAGCGCATTGCTGTGCTGCTGCAACAGTTTTTCGATGGCCTGCAGATCCTCATCCAGCGCGGTAAAGGCCGGATTGTTATCTAGTTTCTGCTTGAGTTTGGCGAATCGATTATCCAGCTCGCGGTCGAAGCCACGGCAGGAGAGCATCAACTTGTTGATAAACTGGATGCCGCGGGCACGCTCTGCATCGGAGAACGAGAGAACGCCGTCGAGTTCCAGCTGTTTTTGCTGAAGGGATTCCCTGAGCCTGGCCAATTGTCCTGCTACGGCAGCGATGTCATTCATTATCAGGTCGCCCTGTTGTCATTATTGTTTTTGGTGTTGGATAGCAACAGTGGTCGAACCGGGTTTCGAGCCTCGCCCTGTTATCTACATTTCCGGGTGGTCATCGGCAGCCGGCTTCCTTGCAAGGCTGGGCCAATTAACCCATTGCTTTTCATGAGAAGAATTGACTTTTACCAGCCCCTTGTCAATTGCCATCAAGCCGCATTGCCACACATCCCCATTAAAAAATGCGGCCTGTTGGCAATCGATGGCGGCGAGCTCCAACCAGGCGTTTTGCTGGCATTTTTCACTGAGCTGAATGGCTCCCGACAGGGCGAGATAGCAGAGGTCAAACAGGCCATTGTGATCGAGCGCGGTCGCCGCCTTCGGCAGGAAGGGGTGACTGACAATCCCGAGGCTGATCTGGCGATCCAGCGGATAGCTGCAAGGGAAGGCGGCGATGGCGGTCAGCAGGTCTCCCGCCAGTTGATGTAGGTTGGTCACGTGGCGCTGTGGCACCACATAGAGCATGTGTCCTTCACGCAAGTCATAGATACGGCCATCTTGCGGGGTCAGGGTGTCCATATAGGCACCGAAGGCCTGCTCGATTTCTCTGCTGGCCTGATAGCCGTGGCGCTCCAGCGTGTTGACCAGAAAGGGCACCCGGAACAGCAGATAGTGCAGCTTGTCATCGAACTCGCTGGAGGGCTGTTCACTGAGGTACCAGCGATCCGATTTCAGCTGGCGCTTTGCCATCTCCCGCGGCCAGCGGTTCATCAGCCGCTGCCAGTTGGCCAGCCCCGAGCGTGGCTCGATCAGCAGGGCCTCATTGGTCCGTTTCAGTTGCAGGCGGGCAGTACGCAGCTTGAGCCAGAGGGTGAAGAAGAGGTAGATAAAGAGCGCCAGCAGCAGGCTGGTGGTGATGCTCGACCAGAGATAGCGCTCCTGCTGATGCTGGCTGTTGTTAAGTCGCTGCTCCAGCTCCTTGATATGTTGCACCCGCTCGACCTGGACATAGTTGTCACGGATCGCCGCCTGCTCCATGGCCTGCTCCTGCTGGCGCACCTCTTCGCCAAGACGGTGGAAGCGCTTGTAGCTGTCGAGGGCCTGACGCAGATACCCCTTCTGCTCGTAGGCAAGCGACAACAGGCGGAATACCTCGTACTGACGGCGGGTATCGCCGAGCTGATTGGCCAGTGCGCGGGCGTTCTCCAACTGCAGGATGGCGATGGCGGCCTCCTGCTTCTTCAGATAGAGCTCGCCGAGCAGCAGCAGGGTATCGATCAGCGGCTCTTTGGCATCGCTCAGTTCGTGAGACTGACGGGCCGCATTGAGGTAGTTGCTGGCCAGCGAGAGGTTGCCGCTTTGCAGGTAGGTTTTGCCGATTTCATATTTGAGCAGGGAGGCTTGTGGTCGGTTGCTCCCCTCATCGAGCAGATCCAGCGCATTGAAGAAGTAGACCAGCGCCATATTGAGGTCGCCCTGCTCGCGGTTGAGTCGCGCCAGCACCATCAGGGAGTCGCACAGCAGGGAAGGGTTGCCGATGGAGTGGAAGTAGTTGGCCGCCTCATTGGCATACTGCAGCGCTTTCTGGGGCTCCTGCTCCTGCTGATAGAGTTTGACTATCTGGTTCGACAGCAGGCCGAGAAAGAGCGGGTCGTTGAGGCTTTTGGCCTGTTGCTGGGCATCGATATATTCCCCCAGTGCCAGCTGTGGCTGCTGCAGCGCGCGATAGAGGTCGCCGCTGATGGCGCTGACCCAGGCACTGGCGAGGGGATTGGGGGTCTTGGCGGCCCAGATCCGCGCATCTGCCAAGTGGGCCTTGGCATCATCGAAGTGCTGGTTCTCGATGTCGTAGCTGGTGCGTTGCAGGCGGCCATAAATCTGGAGCTGGCTCTGCTTGAGCGTGGGGACGGCCAACTGTTCGTCCAGTTGATCCATCAGGGCGCGGCTGGTGCTCTGGTTATCCGGTTTGAGGGCCTGACTGCGGATCTTGAGATAGAGGCCGTGGGCCTTGAGTTCCGGTTGCCGCTCTTTGTCTGCCAGCGCCATCGCCTTGTCGAGCGCTTGCTGGGTGGCCTGATATTGACCCAGTTGCAGCAGACACTCCCCTTTGAGCAGATGGGCGCCTATGGTCTGGGCCGCCGTGCTGTAACTCAGGATGGGCTCGCGATAACCGAACTCCTGGCGATTGCTGATGATTTGCTGGGGATTATTGGCTGCGCGCGTCAGGAAGGCTGTGGTGATCTGGACGCATCTGGCAGGATCGGTCAGTACCATCGATTGCGCTTGTTGCAGATCGATAGAGAGTTGCTCCTTGTCCAGATCCAGATTCGGAGCTGACAGGGAGGACATCATCATGGCCAGAAAAAACAGTTGATTCATTGGATTAAGGACGGCGCAGAGGTGTTGGCATGTTATCCAAGCCCCCCCCTGCGAGTCCAGCGTTTACTGTGGTTTGCTGGTGGCCGGCAAGTGGGTTTCGTCTGGATTTTATTATCCAGCACCCTTATCCCTGCTGCGTAAAGCATCGATTGAAACCTTTTTTGCCAGTCATGGAGGGCAGTGCGACTGCCCTCTTTGCTGCAGCTCGACTTTATTGGCGGATTAGACGCAGGTTGGCGGGCACGGTTTCGAAATTGGAGCGGAACGGGTTGATGTCGAGGCCGCCGCGACGGGTATAGCGGGCATAGACGGTCAACTGCTCTGGCTGGCAATAGTGCTTGAGGTCGATAAAGATCCGCTCGATGCACTGCTCGTGGAACTCGTTGTGCTGGCGGAACGAGATGAGATAGCGCAGCAGCTTCTCCCGATCGAGTTTCGATCCCTTGTAGCGGATCACTACAGAGCCCCAGTCGGGCTGGCTGGTCACCAGACAGTTGGATTTGAGCAGGTGGCTGTGCAGGGTCTCCTCGACCAGCTCGCTACCGGCTGCCCCTCGCAGCAGGGACGCATCAAACTCGTAATTGTCTACCTCGATATCCTGCTCGTCGATGCACTCGCCGGGCAGCTGGGCAATCTGGTGCGGCGCCTTGTCGAGGGGGAACAGGGTCACCTTGACGGTCTCCCCCGCACAGGCGCGCAGATCCCTGGTCAGCATGGCGGCGACTGCCTCGATAGAGTCGCAACGGGTCTGGTTGAAGGAGTTGAGGTAGAGCTTGAAAGATTTGGATTCGATCAGGTTCGCACTGGTGGCCGGGATGGTCACTTCACCCACCGCCACCATCGGTTTGCCCCTGGCGTTGAGCCAGGAGAGCTCATAGAGGGTCCAGACATCGCAACCGCTAAAGGGCAGATCATCGCCCAGCTGGAGATCATCCCGGTTCAGGCTACGTGGAACCGGCTGCAGCAGGGAGGGGGAGTACTGGCTGATGTAATCGGATTGCTGGCCCAGGCTCAGGCCGGTCAGGGCGCTGGCCCCGGCGTATCTATCTTGTTTGCTCACAGGGTTGCTCACGTAATGTGCTCATGATGAGTGGAATGAAACGGGCCATTGCAGGGCCGGATGGTTGCAGCCGTTTGGCTTGGGCGTCGGCCTCTCTGTATCCCGGGTTCTGTTTCCCGGGTCGCAAGGTCGGCTGGCAACCTTGTCTGTTACCGGGTTTGGTGGTGCAATAGCGGACTTTGCCAGCAATTGTGGGGATTTTCGATGTCGGATCAAGTTTTGTCTGCCCTGGAGCACTTTTTTGCCCGCTGGCAACGGGATGGCGAGGCCAGACGAGGCCTGCCTCTGTGCGAGTGGGAGGCGGACTGGCGTTCCCCCTGCCAGCTTGGTGAGCCCGCCGATGGTCGGGTGGCCTGGCGTCCTCACCATCGCCCCGAACCCGCCGATTTTACGGCCATGGCCGATGCCCTTGAGCTGACAATTCATCCCAGCGCTATCGCCCTGTTTGGGCACTGGTTCAGTCGCCCTATCCCCTGCCTTTTCAAGGGGCTGCGCCTTGAACTGATCTTGCCGTGGAACGACGCGGATCTCGACCTGCTCAAGGAGAACCTCATTGGCCATCTGCTGATGTTGCGCAAGCTAAAACGAACCCCCTCCATCTTTATTGCCACCACCCGCAACGAGATGACGCTCATCTCGCTGGATAACGAGAGTGGTCGGGTGTGGCTGGAGTGGCTCGATTCCGGCCGCCGTCTGACGCTGGCTCCCTCCCTACCGGCGTTTCTGGAGCGGCTGGAGACGTTGCCGCAATAGCACCTGTTCGAGCCAAGGTTACTCATCGGAACGAAAAGCGCCTTGCCATGCGGCAAGGCTCTTTTTTATGGCATCGCGTACAGGGAACGCGCTTAATCCTTGAAATCCCAGGAGAGGTTGGAGACCAGACGGCAGCTGTCGCACTTGAAGTCGAAGATCTCGTGCAGCGGCGCTGCCAGTGCCCACTCACCGCCACAGCTGGGGCAGGGGCGCGCCTTCTCCTCGGCAGCGCTCAGCCCGCCCACCCGGTAGAGGTAGTAGTAGGTGGGGATGCCGCTCAGCACTTCCAGTCGCTTGGCCAGATCGCTGCCGCGCCGGTAGAGGCGGCTGCCCACTTCGCCGATTTCGTGCAGCGCCGCGTGTTCTGCGATGGAGCCGTTCATCTGTAACTGATCACACGCCTCCCAATCCTCCTGCCACTTGATGATCTGTTTCTGATCGCCGTTGGCGACAGCGGGCAGTTGGTAGAGCGGAATGGGGGCGAAGTGGTCGCCACAGCGCAGCGGCGAGCAGGTGTGCAGGAAGCTGGTGTAGAGCAGCATCCAGCTGGGGCGCTCGCCCTGCTGGCCGCAAGGATCTGTGCTGTCGGAGAGCAGATCCGCCCCCTGCAGCTGGAGTTTGGGCGCCAGCAGCCCGGCCTGATTGAGCTGCTGTTCGGCCAGTTTGACCTGCTCGCTCTGGTTGTCGGGGTGCAGGCTATCCTGCTCCGGGCAGACTACCCGACTGACGAAATAGCCGTCGTGCATGCTGGTGGGGAACTCCCGCCCGAGGATCTGGCCCTGATAACGCAGCATGTCGAGGTAGTTGACGATGGCCCGCTCGGCGTCGCCAAGGGAGGTATCGCGGTAACACTCAAAGCAGAGTTCGACGATATACATGGTTCAGCCTTGCCCCTGCTGGAGGAGCAGGTCGGTCAGGCGATCCACCTTCTGTTCGATGCGTGCGAGCTGTTCGGCGAGTTGCTGCAGGGTGAGCTCCGGCGCTGGCTGGGGCACGGCCTCTGGCAGGAGCTCGCTCTCGGCGGTCGCGATGGGCTGCTGCTTCCACTGGCTCAGCACTTTCAGCAGCTCGGCCATCGGCACGGGATGGGTGAGGCGGGCCTTGATCATGGCAGTGGTGGGAGTCAGGCCCTTGGCGGCCAGCTCGTTGGCAATTCGGATGATCTCGTGGGCGGACATAAGCATGCTCTGGGTGAGAAGGAGGGATCGATATCGGGGCGGGATCTTAACCAAAGCCGGCAGGGGAGGAAAGGGGCGGGCGGCTTAGCGGGGCTGGCGCAACATCACATCGAGTTGGTCGATCGCCTCGCACCAGTCGGAGTCGTTCCACAGGGCATCACGCAGAAAGCTGGCCTGGGCGGCGTTCCAGAAACCGGCCTCCGGCAACAGGGTTTCATTGTCGAGGTGATGGTCGTGCACAAAGCGGTGCAGGCTCAGCTCGTCGTTGGCCATCCCGAGCTGGGCAAACAGGGCTGGCAGATCGTGGACAAGGGGTTCCATCTCGTCTCTCCCTTTGTTTAATCCCTGAGATTATAGACAGGCACAGCCACTGGGCGCAGAGACGAGATTGGGGATCAGGCAGAAGGGATGCGGTGAGGTGGCAGATCAACGCCGACGACGTGCAGCCCCTGCATCTTGAGGGTGCCCTGATAGTGGCTCTCGCCATCGCTGGAGAATTCAAACTGGTAGTGGGTCAGCAGCCGCAGGGGATGGCGCGCCAGCTCCCGCCGGTTGCGGGCCAGCGACAGCAGTTGCAGATCATGATGCTGGCAGTAGCGGCGCATGTATTGCCAGGCCACTTCTGCCTGTTGGCGTTGCAGCCAGAACAGGCCGGCAACGGCAATCAGCAACAAAATTCCGAGCATCTCTCCCATAGGCGGGCTTCCTTATCGTGATGTCGATAACCGGGAGTCCTGCTTGGCACTCCCAGTCTCCATTTCTATTTCCCGCCGTGTTGCCTCGTGGCGTGAGGGGGATGCGAGGGATCAGGCCGAGGCAAACAGACGGCCGATGGCCTTGCCCAGCGCCTCGCTGCGGTTGGGGTCGCGCAGTCTGGCCAGCATATCATTGCGCAGGGCCGGTAAAGTGACCAACTCGGCAAAAACCTGATTGAAGAACTGGGTTGGTTGCAGCGCCAGCTGTTCCAGATAGTGGCTGAGCAGATTGGCATCTTTCAGATCGGGCCAGAGCCGGCCGGCGATGGCGAGCAGCAGCGCCGGGCTCGGCTGAGTTTGCAGCAGGGTCAGCAGCTTGTTGCTGCGCTGTTTGTTGCCGGGGCAGGAGGCCATGGCGCGGCAGAGGTAGGCCAGGGTCTCCGGGTTGGGGGCGGCGCACTCCTGCTCCTTGCCGATCCGCTCGAGCAGGGCCCCTTGTACTGCCGGTGGCAGCGGAGCGTTTTCAAGGCTCTGGCAGAGGGCATAGAGCGGCTCTTGCGGCAGCTTGGGCAGCGCCTTGCAGACCAGCGCCAGATTGCGCTCATCATGCAGTCGTTCGGCCAGATCGGCAAAGCCCTGCAGCCCCAGCGTCTGCCAACCGGTGTTGTTGGGGGCAGCCAGATAGTGGCAGAGGGTATCGTAATAGGCCGAAGGGGCCTGCTCCAGCTGGCGCGCCAGTTTGGCGTGCAGACTGGCCATTTTGGCCTCTGCCGGGCGGAAGGTGTAGGGATTGTCGGCCAGGCGCTGGGCCTTCTCTTCATCGAGATCGCCGGTGAGCTTGTAGCCCAGGGTCTCCACCACCTGATCCATGAACAGCTTGGGGCCGTTTGACATCAGCAGGCCGCGCTCATCGAGGGCAAATTTGAGGAACCAGAGGTAGTGGCGAGACTCGCTCGGCTGGAAGAAGTGCACGCCGAGCCAGGCGTGCTGTTGCAGCGGCCAGGGGTAGGGCTCCTGCTGCTGTTCGATGCGGACAAAGGTGTCGCTTGCCAGTGGCCGCACCTGGCGGCCCATGTCAAACAGCTGGAACTGGGTGCCAGCCTGAGTCAGAAATTCGGTCAAGGTATTGATGGCAGTAGGCGTCGCAGACATGGTGAGATCCGGCTAATGGTGATGCGGGCCGATTATAAGGCCCTTGCCGAGGATAGCCAGTGGCAGCAGACGCGCGCTGCGGCAGATATCAACATGGCAGCCATGCGGGGGGCGGTGTATAGTATCGCCCTTTTTTAACGGCGGCAGGCCGCGCTGGCTGCCGTGTATGTCGTTGACCCGGCTGAATCGCCGGTGCTGCGCGACTGAATGTATCGGCATCCTGGCTGATCCTGTCGGGTCAGCGGATCAATCTGTGGTTATGAGGAAGAGAGCGAGATGAATCAATATTTGCTGGTAGCTGGCCTGTTGGGGGAACTCACCGCCGAGTTGCAGCGCCTTGAGCGCTGGCAAGCTGACCATCCCGGTGACGAAGCCCTGGCAAGTACCCTGCCTTTTTGTGTTGATACCCTGAGCTTTGATCAATGGCTGCAGTTCGTGCTGATACCGCGCATGGAGCAGTTGGTGATGTTGCAGGCTCCGCTGCCCACCAGCGTCTCCCTCTATCCCATGGCCAGCGAAGTCTACAAAGAAGATCTGGCCGAGGCAGAAGCGCTGCTGCGCCTGATCGCCCGCTTCGATCTGCTGCTTTCCGGCAAAGTGATCGAACAATGATGCCAGATCAAACCCGAGAAGAAAGTGACTTGAAGCTGACCCTGCTCTATCAGGATGAGTGGCTGGTGGCGGTCAACAAACCGTCCGGTCTGCTGGTGCACCGCAGCTGGCTCGACAAGGGCGAGACCCGTTTTGCCATGCAGATGACCCGGGATCTCATCGGTGGTCGCCATGTCTATCCGGTGCATCGCCTCGACCGTCCCACCTCCGGCGTGCTGCTGTTTGCGCTCGATCCGGTGATTGCCCGCGCGCTGACCGAAGCCTTTACCCAACGTCAGGTGCACAAGGAGTATCTGGCACTGGTGCGCGGCTGGGCGCCCGAGCAGGGGGTGATCGACTATCCCCTCAAGGAGCAGCTGGACAAGATTGCCGATGCCATGAGCAACCCGGATCGCCCGGCGCAGGATGCCGTCACCACCTTCCGTCGCCTGCATCAGGTCGAGCTGCCCCACGCGGTCTCCAAGAAGCACCCCACCAGTCGTTACAGCCTGGTCAGATTGTTTCCGAAGACCGGCCGCAAGCATCAGCTACGCCGCCATATGGATCACCTGTTCCACCCCATCGTCGGGGACACCACCCACGGAGATGGCCGTCACAACCGCTTCTTTCGCGAGCACTTTGGCTGTGAACGACTGCTGCTGGTGGCCCGCACCCTGAGTTTTACCCATCCGGTGCTTAATGTACCGATGCGGATCCAGGCTCCGCTCGGTCAGGATGTGCTACGCCTGTTTGCCGAGCTGGGCTGGCCCGCCAGCGAGAGCGACTACTAAGCGCCTGATCCTCAGCCCTGAACCGGTGGCATCTGACGCCAGCTTGCTGATAGAGTTGCTTAAAAGAGTGACTCAAACAGGGAGCGGAGAATGGCGCAGATCGATATCGTGGTAGGGAGTGTCTACGGCGCAGCCATGCTGGTGGCCGAGACCTTGGCAGATGAGCTGGAGCGCAAGGGGCATCACTGTACCCTGCACGAAGAAGCACGGCTGGCGGACATCGACCCTGGCCGTTTTTTATTGCTGGTCAGTGCCACCACAGGGCAGGGGGATATTCCTCCCAATCTGCAGCCCTTTGCCAGCGAACTGGCCGACAAGGCCCCTTGGCTCAAAGGGCTGCGTTATGCCCTGATTGCCATGGGCGACAGCAGCTATGACCATTTCTGTGGCGCGGGCCGTCGGCTGGACGGATTGCTGCAAGAGTTGGGGGCCACGCGAGTGATTCCCCCGCTGGAGCTGGATGCCACCGTGCACGACGAACCCGAACAGGTGGCACTCAGCTGGCTGCAAAAGTGGGATATTCAGCCCTGAATATTCTCTGAAATAGAGCCATATCAATCCCCTGATTCCTAATCGGCAGGGGATTGTTATTTGTACAAATTCAATAGCCTGTCACCGGCATATTTCCCTAACTGAAAGAGGGATATTCCCCTCGCGCACTATCCCATGGCTGAAATGGTTTCAACCTCGCTGCAGACCCGTCATCTAAATAAAAGTTCAATCTTGAAAGCGATCTCAGTCATGTTTTTGTCATCCAATCGTAAAATAATGACTTTGGTTCTATCGCAAATTAATTGTTGGTAACGCTTTCATGTTTGTTATGATTGCGAAGTTCATGTGATTATTGGTTATTTATTGCCTATTGTGGCGATTTTTTACTTTCTGGTGTTGAGGTGATCGTTTGCCGAGCGATTTGTCGCCATTTTGTGAGTTGCTTCATATTTGTCGTGAAATACGCTCCCTATAATCAACCTCGGTTATCACCAACAGGATTACATGGTGATAAGAAGTTGAATATTCAGGATCACACTCCTCACTGCGGGAAATAAGGAATATGACAATGAAAATGAAGTGGCTCCCGATTGCAGCAGCTGTTACTGCCGCCCTGGCTTCCCAAGCCGCCTTTGCCGTAGATTTCCACGGTTATATGCGTGGTGGTTTTGGTGTTTCTGACAATGGCGGTCAGCAGACCCTGAGCCAGCAAAAAGTTGGTCGTCTTGGTAACGAAAAAAACGTTTTCGGCGAAATTCAGCTTGGCCAAGAAGTATACAATAAAAATGATATTTCATTTTATGTTGACTCAATGATTGCTTTTGGTGATGACGATTCAGCCAAGAGCACATGGAATGACAACATTGCAGGTCGCCAATTTAACGTTCAGGCTAAGAATCTGTTTGGTGGTGGCGAGACCCTTTGGGCTGGTCAGCGCTACTATCAGCGCCATGATATTCATCTTAGTGACTTCTACTACTGGGATGTGTCTGGTATCGGTGGTGGTCTTGAAAATGTGAACATTGGCCCTGGTAAGGCATCTGTTGCTTTGATTCAATCTGATACCAGTGCTGAGTTCAAAGCAGGTAAAGAGCGTGTCGATACCAACACTTTGGATGTTCGTTATGCTGGTATCCCTTTGTGGAAAGACGCCAGCTTGGAGCTGGGTTACGATTTTGCGCAAGCAAATGTCACTGACGATCAGAAAGCTCGACTTGGTTATGATGCAGAAGATGGGCAAATGGGTACGGCAGAGCTGACTTGGGGGCTGTCTGGCGGCTTTAATAAGACAGTTCTGCAGTACATGAGTGGTGGTTTGGCCAATCAAGCTGCTGGTTACGGTGCTGGTAACGGAAACGGTTTGGTTATCGAACAAGGTGATGGGAAAGGTTTCCGTGCAATCAACCACGGTGTCATCGCTTTGGGCGCAAGTAACTTCGAAGTTGGCCATCAACTGGTCTATGGTGAAGCCAATGATGTTTACGTTAACAAAAAACTCGCAGACATTGATACCTTCTCTGTGGTTGTTCGCCCTGCCTATAACTGGACTGATACTATGAAGACCTACCTTGAGCTGGGTTACTTCAAGGATAACGAGAAGATTAAAAATAGTGCAGAAAAGTCTACCGAAGGTAGTAAATACACTATCGCGCAGGCATGGTCTGCTGGCCGTGGCTACTGGGCTCGTCCGGAAATTCGGGTTTTTGCTAGCTACCTGCAGCAAGACGGTGCACTTGAAAAAGACTCCAATGGAGTTCCGCAAGATGATGCTTTCACCGTCGGTGTGCAAGCAGAAGCTTGGTGGTAATAGGTGTATTAAATGCTTGTATAGTCACGCCCCCGCTTGTCGGGGGCTTCTTTGTTTATTCTGTTAATGGATGCGTCGAATCATGTATAACACCAAGCTCGCAGTCGTTTTGCTAGGCTCTTTGTTGTTGGGCGGGTGTGCCTCGCTCGAAGCACAGCTCTCTCCAACCAAAGGGTTCAAAGCAGCCGTTACGGATCGAGAACGTGCCATGCAATCTCTGGATTTGGCTAAAGCGTGTTGCAAGGATTTTGCGAATATCCCGTATGTTGATATGGTGCTTGGGACATCTCAGCTAGCCGCCATTGATGCAAATTCTCCCGTATATGCGTTTTCTGAAGGCAAGAGTTATTTTGCTGCTTATCGTCTCCCTACTCATTCTGGTGACCTCAGTATCACTGTCGAAGGGATCATCGATCAGACTATGTTTGAGCCAGTCGTGGTTATGTTGGACTCGCGTTTTCAGGTCACCCGAACGATGGGGCGGAACGTTTTTAGATATGACCCAGCGAGATTGATCAGTGGGAATGCTGTTAGTGGAACCTTTACCGTCGACCGTAGTCACATCGGTAATCCGAACAATGAGAGCTACCTGCTTATCTATACAGATGAATCGCGATTGAGTGAGACCCTAACGATTCCCAGTGATGCCAAGTTGATGGCCAAAGCAAAGGTTGTCAATGATTACGGCATCAAGGACCCAGTTATTCCACATTCGCCTTGGGGGGTTATCCGTTTCTCTGTTGTAGACCTTAGCGCAGGAAAAGATGGTGTAAATGTGTACAAGCCAGCGTATGCAATTGGTACTGATGAGATAAAAGAGCAGGCGAGACGCTCAACTGTGGAAGTGGTTCCTAATAAACTGGTCGTCCCTGCTGCAACTGCGGTTGTCGCAACCAGTGCCTCGGTAGTTGCCAAACCTGCTCCTGCCATGCTGAGTGAAACAGAGGCTTTCTACCAGAGCCAGATCGAAAAAGCGGTCAAGGCGGGGGATATCGACAAGGCGATGAAGCTGGTGAACGAGGCCGAGCGGGCCGGTTCAACCAAGGCAAAAAGCGTGTTTATTGATGCGGTCAAGCGCTCGCAAAAATAGAATAATACGACCATTTACTGGTCAGATATATTTATTGAGGCCTCCCTTGTTGGAGGCCTTTTTAATCGGTAGACTGTAATAAATAAAAATCAAGCCGTTACACTTGGTTACAATGAGTTGCTGTTTGATGTAAGTGGTATTGTTAAAATACAAAGTGAAACTGCTATTTATATGTCTTTGTAGTAGAGTGATAATGAGGATATATATAACTTATATTACATGCGTTTTTTAGCCGCTAAACAAGTTGTGATCTCCCCTCCAAATTCAATATTCCCCCGCCTTCGAAAGCAGCAATTTATGACCCGCTGGGTTATATTCTGATGGTCAAAATAAACAAGCCCGACTCGAAGATATCTGAATGAATCAGTCCTTATTTCATCCAGATAGATCGTTCAGGGACGACAATCCATTCAGGAGCGCACACAATGTTCAAAAATGCTTTCTCTAATCTGCAAAAGGTTGGTAAGGCTCTGATGCTGCCAGTATCAGTCTTGCCAGTCGCAGGTATTCTGCTGGGGGTGGGGGCTGCCCACTTCAGCTGGATGCCGGAAATTGTCTCCCAATTGATGGAGCAAGCCGGTGGTTCCGTATTTGGCCAGATGGCCCTGCTGTTTGCAGTGGGTGTTGCTCTGGGCTTTACCAATAACGACGGTGTATCCGGTCTGTCAGCTATCGTTGGCTACGGCATCATGGTCGCAACCCTGAAGGTCATGGCACCTGTGATGGGTGTTGAAACCATCGAAACCGGCGTGCTGGGTGGTATCCTGGCCGGTGGTATCGCTGCCTGGGCGTTCAACCGTTTCTACAAGATCCAGCTGCCAGAGTACCTGGGCTTCTTCGCGGGCAAACGTGCCGTACCCATCATCACCGGTTTCCTCTCCATCGGTCTGGGTGTGATCCTGTCCGTGATTTGGCCGCCAGTGGGTGGCGCCATCGGTGCCTTCTCTGACTGGGCTGCCAACCAGAACCCGGTACTGGCCTTCGGTATCTACGGTGTGGTTGAGCGCTCCCTGATCCCGTTCGGTCTGCACCACATCTGGAACGTACCGTTCTTCTATCAGGCTGGTACCTGTGTCAACGGTGCCGGTGAAACTGTTCACGGTATCATGACCTGCTTCCTGACTGCTGATGACGCGTCCCGCGCTGCCGGTAACGGCTTTGGTCAGCTGGCTGGTGGCTACCTGTTCAAAATGTTCGGTCTGCCTGCTGCTGCGTTCGCCATCGCTCACGCTGCCAAGCCGGAAAACCGCGCCAAGATCGTTGGTATCATGGCCTCTGCAGCCCTGACCTCTTTCCTGACCGGTATCACCGAGCCGATTGAATTCTCCTTCCTGTTCATCGCTCCGGTTCTGTACGCAATCCACGCTGTACTGGCTGGTCTGGCTTATGTGCTGACCAACTCTCTGGGTATCGTACACGGTCACACCTTCTCCAACGGCTTCATCGACTTCGTGGTGCAATCACCGCGTGCCGACAACATGCTGCTGCTGGTTGGTCTGGGTCTGGTTTACGCGGCCATCTACTACGTGGTATTCAGCTTCGTTATCCGTGCCATGAACCTGAAAACCCCGGGTCGTGAAGACGAGACTGCTGAAGAGGCCGTTGGCCAAGGCAAAGACGAGATGTCTGCTGCTCTGGTTGCCGCCTTCGGTGGTAAAGAGAACATCGCTTCTCTGGATGCCTGCATCACCCGTCTGCGTGTTGGTGTGAAAGATGTTGCCAAGGTTGACCAGGCTGGTCTGAAGAAACTGGGTGCTGCCGGTGTGGTAGTGGCTGGTTCCGGCGTTCAAGCCATCTTCGGTACCAAGTCCGACAACCTGAAAACCGACATGGACATCTGGATGAAGAGCAACTAATCCTGTTGCCTGAATATCAGCGTGTTTGAAGAGGGAGGCGAAAGCCTCCCTCTTGCTATTTGTGGTTGCTTGTAGCGTGTCTCGGGGCTTGGCCGGGGTTGTGTTTTCCAAGGGGCGATATGTAACGGGTTGCCCAATGGTGGCCCAACAGCACAAGGTGGTGTGCTCCGCTCACCTTATCGCACGGCATTGCCAGATAACCCCATAGCCCCATAAAGCCAGCCAATAAAAAGAGCGCCACCGGGCGCTCTTTTGTCGAGTCGAGGGGATTAGAGTTTCTCCAGATCCCGTTCGATTTCGCTGATCTTGTTCTGTACCACTTTTTCCAGATGGCGCAGGTCGCGCAGGATCTTTTGCTTGATGTCCGGGTCGGCCTGCTGATGGACGCCCTGGGTCAGGTTATCCAGCTCATCCACCACATATTTGAGGTTGGCGTTGATCTCGGTGACATCCTTGTACTCATGGGTACCGGAGTCGACCAGCATGGTCTTGCGCTGGCGGGGATACTTGAATTTGACACTCTTGGCGAAGAACTCGCCCTTCTGCTTCTTGAAGTAGATCTTGAGGATGTCGTGGTTGGCCTCCTGGCGCAGGGTGTAGCTGTCGACGGAGGAGGGATCCTGGATCCCCAGGCTCTTCAGATTCTCGTACATCAGGCTTCCTCGGTTTGAAACGATCCTGTCCCATCCATCTTAACCGATGCCGCATGGCTTGCCTGTGACAGGGGCGCCAAAATCAAAAGGGCGCCATAAGGCGCCCTTTTCATCACAGCAATGCTGATTACTCGTCGATGGAGCGTAGCAGGGCGTTGATGCCGACTTTGGCGCGGGTTTTGGCATCCACCTTCTTGACGATCACCGCCGCGTAGAGGCTGTACTTGCCACACTTGGAGGGCAGGGAGCCGGAGACGACCACGGAGCCAGCCGGTACGCGGCCGTAGTGGATCTCGCCGGTTTCGCGGTCATAGATGCGGGTGGACTGGCCGATGAAGACGCCCATGGAGATGACGGAACCTTCCTCGACGATGACCCCTTCAACCACTTCGGATCGGGCACCGATAAAGCAGTTGTCTTCGATGATGGTCGGGTTGGCCTGCAGTGGCTCCAGTACGCCACCGATGCCGACGCCGCCGGAGAGGTGGACGTTCTTACCGATCTGGGCGCAAGAGCCGACAGTAGCCCAGGTATCGACCATGGTACCTTCGTCAACGAAGGCGCCGATGTTGACATAGGAGGGCATCAGCACGGTATTGGGGGCGATAAAGGAGCCTTTGCGGGCGGTTGCCGGCGGCACCACGCGCACACCCGCTTCCTTGAACTGCTCGGCGGTGTAGTTGGAGAACTTGAGGGGAACCTTGTCGTAGTACTGGGCATCGTCGCCCTTGATGATGCCGTTGTCGTTGATGCGGAAGTAGAGCAGAACCGCTTTCTTCAACCACTGATGGACAACCCACTCACCGGCGATCTTCTCGGCAACCCGCGCCTTGCCGGAGTCCAGCAGGTCGATGGCTTGCAGGATGGCGGACTTGGTGGCGCTATCCACGGAGCCCGGAGTAATGGTGTCGCGGCGCTCGAAGGCCGCTTCAATGATCTGTTGCAACTCGGTCATGACAGGTTTCCTTTAAAAAATTCTGTTTGTTGTATCACACTTTTCCGACTGTTTTTAAGGGGTTGACCGGAATTCTTCCGGCCAGCGGCCATTTCTTCATCCGGTGTGCGCCAACCAGTTGTTTGGTATGGCAAAAAACGCCCGACAACCAGCCTCTTTCGAATCACTCTTCGCTTAATCCAGTACCGACTGCTGGGGATTGAGCTGGTGTACCAGTCGCTCTTCCAGCTGTTTTTGCTGCTCGGCGGTCAATGGCTCGCCATCGAGGCTGGTCAGGCTGAAAAAGTCCTCGACCCTCTCACCGAAAGTGGCGATTTTGGCGGCGTGCAGCGACAGTCCACACTGCTGGAAAACGGCACCGATCCGCGCCAGCAGGCCGGGGGTATCGAGGGCAGTCAGCTCCATCAGGGTGTGACGGCTCTCCCCTTTATGAGGCAGGAAGACTACCCGGGTCGGTACGCTGAACTGGCGGTGGCGCCGCGACAGCGGCTTGTTGCGCAGCACCAGCTTGCCCGGCTCCTGCAGCGCCTTCTCCAGCGCCTTCTTGATGGTGGCGGTGCGGTTGGGGCTGATGGGTTCGCCGCTCGGCTCCAGCACCACGAAGGTATCGAGCACATAGTTGCTGCGCGAGTTCATGATCTGGGCGTCGTGGATGTTGAGGTTCTTCTGATCCAGCGCCGAGGCGACGGTGGCAAACAGATTCGGGGTATCGCGGCAGTAGATAAACACCTCGCTGCCACCGCGGGTCGGGTGTTTGCCGATGATCACCAGCGGAGCCGGATTGTCGCCATGTTCGATGATGTGGCGGCAGTGCCAGGCGATCTGCTCCGGGCTGTGACGCAGGAAGTAATCGGCCTTGAAGTCGCCCCAGAGCTGGTTGATTGCCTCTTCCGATACATCCCGTTGCGCCAGCAGTTGCTTGGCCTGACGCTGGTTTTCGCGAATGCGCAGCCGCATGTCGGGCGGGTTCTCCAGCCCCTGGCGCAGCGCCTTCTGGGTGGCGAAGTAGAGCTCCCGCAGTAGTGTGCCCTTCCAGTCGTTCCACAGGGTATCGTTGGTGGCGCAGATATCGGCCACGGTAAGGCAGTAGAGCAGGTCGAGATGCTGCTCGTCGCGCACCTTCTGGGCAAAATCGGTGACCACGTCGGGGTCATAGATATCGCGGCGCTGGGCGGTGACCGACATCAGCAGATGGTGGCGCACCAGCCAGGCGACCAGTCGGCTCTCGTAGCGATCGAGACCGTGCAGCTGGCAGAACTCCAGCGCATCGACGGCGCCGAGTTCCGAGTGATCGCCGCGCCGCCCCTTGGCGATATCGTGAAACAGGGCGGCGATGCTGAGCAGCTCCGGTTTGCGCAGCCGGGTGAATACCTCGTGGCAGAGCGGGTGGCTCTGGCGACTGGCCGGATTGGGGAACTGATGAATGTTCTTGAGCAGCCGATGGGTGTGCTCATCTACCGTGTAGGCGTGGAACATGTCGAACTGCATCTGGCCGACGATCAGGTTCCATTGCGGCAGATAGGCCGCCAGAATGCCGTACTTGTGCATCAGGGTAAGCGGCAGGCCGATGCCGTTGGGGTGGCGCAGCAGCGCCATAAAGAGGCGACGGCAGTCAGGCAAGTCCTGCAACCAGCAGTTGAGTTTGCGGCGCGCCTCGCGCAGTTGGCGCAAGGTGGCCGAGTGGATGCCCGCAATCTCGGGATGCTGGGCCATCTGATAGAAGAGGCGCAGGATGGCGGACGGTTCACGGCTGAACAGCTCCGCATCCACCGCATCGATGAGGCGGCCACGGAGCTGGAACTCGTCGGAGAGGCGGCGCACATCCATTGCGGTGTTGCCGAGGATCGCCTCGTCAAACAGCTGCAGCAGCATCTCGTTGAGCTCCGAGACCCGCCGCACCGTCTGGTAGAAGCGCTTCATCATCTGCTCGACCGGAGTGTTGCCTTCCCCCTCGAACCCCAGCATCTGGGCCACGGTGCGCTGGCGATCGAACAGCAGGCGGTTATCTCCCTTGTTGATGGCCATATGCAGGGCAAAGCGCACCTTCCAGAGAAAATTCTGGCAGTCGAGCAGCTCACGATACTCGGCGCGGTTGAGAAAGCCGTGGCTGGTCATCTCGAACAAGGTGGTGGCGCCAAAGTGGCGGCGGGCGACCCAGGCGAGGGTTTGAATATCCCGCAGGCCACCCGGATTGCTCTTGAGATCGGGCTCCAGCTTGTAAGCGGTACCGAGAAACTGCTGATGACGCTCCGCCTGCTCCTGGCGCTTGGCGCGAAAGAAGGCTTCGCTCGGCCAGAAGTGCTGGGGGCCGGTGGCCTCTTTCAGTTGCCGGAAGCCTTCCTGGCGACCGGTGATGTAGCGGGCCTCAATGAGGTTGGTGGCGACCGTAATATCGGCGCGCCCCTGCTCGAGGCACTCCGCCACGTTGCGCACCGCCTGACCCACCTCCAGCTTGAGATCCCACAGCAAGGTGATGAACTCGCCGATCCGCAGCCCCAGCACCTCGTCCAGCTCGTCGCCGTCATAGAGGATCAGCAGGTCGATATCGGAGTGGGGGTGCAGCTCGCCGCGACCATACCCCCCCACCGCGATAAGCGTCAGGTCGCTCTTGTCGAAGCCGAACTTCTGCCACAGCCGGCAGAGCAGCTGATCCATGTACTCGGAGCGGGTGGCGACCAGCTCGATGATGTTGTCACCGGCATCGAAACGGGCGTGCAGCCAGCCGAGAAAGCGGCTCAGGTACTCTTTGCAGTTGTCGCGAGTGAGCTGGTCATCGGGTAACAAATGGGGGGAAAGCAGGCTGGCGTCCATGGCATCTCACACGCAAGTGGCAGGCAAACGGTTGAAACAGAAGTAAAAACCCCGGCGCTTTGGAAGTTCAGGGCCGGGGTTCGATGTTAGCTGTGTTTGATGAAGCGGTCGATAGTGTCATCGGGGCGCAGGGTGAGCACCTCGCAGCCATCCTCGGTCACCAGCAGGGTGTGTTCCCACTGGGCGGAGTCGCCGCCATCCTTGGTGGTCACGGTCCAGCCATCCTTCGGATTGACCTTGCAGTGATACTTCTTGCTGTTGACCATGGGCTCGATGGTGAAGCACATGCCCGCTTTCAGCTCCAGCTTGCCGCTGTTGCGGTAGTGGAGGATCTGCGGCTCTTCGTGGAACTCGGCACCGATGCCGTGACCGCAGTAGTCACGTACCACGGAGAAACCGGCCTTCTCGACGATGGGCTGGATGACGGCCCCAATCTCGGTGATGCAGGCCCCCGGACGCACCTTCTTGATGGCGGCGTAGAGGCTCTCTTGCGCAACCTTGCAGAGCTGGCGGCGCAGCGGGGTGGTTTCCCCCACGATGAACATGGCCGAGGTATCGCCGTGGTAGCCATCCTTGATGACGGTGATATCCAGGTTGATGATGTCGCCATCGCGCAGCTTCTTGTGATTCGGGATACCGTGGCAGATCACATCGTTCACCGAGGTGCAGATGGATTTGGGGAAGCCATGGTAGTTGAGCGGAGCTGGAACCGCCTGTTGTATGTCGACAATATAGTCGTGGCAGAGGGTGTTCAGTTCGTCAGTGGTGACGCCAGCTTTGACATGGGGCGCAATCATGACCAGCACATCGGCGGCCAATTGGCCGGCAACGCGCATCTTTTCAATCTCTTCCGGTGTCTTGATTTTAATGGACATGGGATCTCTCTTGCGGCCTGCCACTGGGCCTGCGAGGGCAGACAGGACAGGTAATGAAAAATAGATGCGTTTGCAATCAGGGCAAAATTTTATCCGCAACCCCTGCGTACTTCCAGTGTGATTGTCATCACAACGTCAAATCAGCGTCGCAGCATCCTCTGGCGGGATCCATATTTACACCTGTTTAGGGTGTCGGCCGGTGGTGTCCTGAACAAAGTTATGGTATAAAGCGCGCCGGAATGGGGAACTTGCGTCCCGATTTCATCACCCTTACTTAAACAACACACACACATCGACACATATGCCGGGGTGCCTTAACGGGTCGGTTATATGGGATGTGTGGAGGCCTAACCCCAATACAGAGGTATAAAATGGCTAAAGTTTCTATGCGCGACATGCTGCAAGCCGGCGTTCACTTCGGTCACCAGACTCGTTACTGGAACCCGAAAATGAAATCCTACATCTTCGGTGCCCGCAGCAAAGTTCACATCATCAACCTGGAAAAAACCGTTCCGATGTTTGACGATGCCATGAACTTCATCAGCTCCGTAGCTGCCAAGAAAGGCAAGGTACTGTTCGTTGGTACCAAGCGTGCCGCGTCTGAAGCCGTAAAAGAAGCCGCTGAGCGTTGCGACCAGTTCTATGTAAACCACCGCTGGCTGGGCGGTATGCTGACCAACTGGAAAACCGTTCGTCAGTCTATCAAGCGCCTGAAAGATCTGGAAACCCAGAGCCAGGACGGTACCTTCGACAAGCTGACCAAGAAAGAGGCGCTGATGCGTACTCGCGAAATGGAAAAGCTGGAGAAGAGCCTGGGTGGTATCAAGAACATGGGCGGCCTGCCTGACGTTCTGTTCGTTGTCGATGCCGACCACGAGCATATCGCTATCAAAGAAGCCAATAACCTGGGTATCCCGGTAGTTTCCATCGTTGATACCAACTCCAACCCGGACGGCGTTGACTATGTCATCCCGGGTAACGACGACGCTATCCGTGCCGTACAGCTGTACCTGAATGCTGCTGCTGACACCGTACTGGAAGCTCGCGCTCAGGACATCGTTGTTCAAGCCGAACAAGATGGCTTCGTTGAAGCTGAGTAATTGATAAGGACTGTAAAGCCCTTATTAACCAAGCTGATGTAATTGGTTAGCAGGGGCCCTTGTGGCCCCTGTTTCTTGTCAATTCAAGACCGAGGATACTGGACATGGCTAACGTTACTGCCGCCCTGGTAAAAGAACTGCGCGAGCGCACTGCCGCTGGCATGATGGATTGCAAAAAAGCACTGGAAGAAGCTGCTGGTGATATCGAGCTGGCAATTGAGAACATGCGCAAATCCGGTCAGGCCAAAGCCGCCAAGAAAGCTGGCCGTATCGCCGCTGAAGGCGTTATCTTTGCTCGCACCGAAGGCAACGTTGCCGTCATGATCGAGCTGAACAGCGAAACCGACTTCGTCGCCAAAGATGCCAGCTTCATGGCAATGGGCCAGAAGATCGCTGACATCGCTGCGACCCAGAAAATTGCTGACGTTGACGCGCTGAAAGCCGCTGACTTCGGTAACGGCGAATCCGTCGAGCTGACCATCACCAACCTGATCGCCAAGATCGGTGAGAACATGAACCTGCGTCGCGTGATGCTGGTTGAAGGTGACAACCTGGGTACCTACGTTCACGGTTCCCGCATTGGTGTTATCACCAAGCTGACCGGTGGTTCTGCCGAGCTGGCCAAAGATCTGGCCATGCACGTTGCTGCCAACAGCCCGCAATTCGTCAAGCCTGAAGACGTGTCTGCCGAAGTCGTTGCCAAAGAGCGCGAAATCCAGATCGACATCGCCATCAACTCCGGCAAGCCGAAAGAGATCGCCGAGAAGATGGTTGAAGGCCGCATGAAGAAGTTCACCGGTGAGGTTTCCCTGACTGGTCAACCGTTCGTGAAAGATCCTTCCATGACCGTTGCCGAACTGCTGAAGAAAGAAGGCGCTGACGTTGTCTCCTTCACCCGTTTCGAAGTGGGCGAAGGCATCGAGAAGCAAGAGACCGATTTCGCTGCTGAAGTTGCAGCCCAAATCGCGGCCGCTCAAAAGGCCTAATCGAACCGGTTTTTCCGTTTCCCCAGACCGCGACTTATGTCGCGGTCTTTATATGACCAGGAATCAGTGACATGAGTACCAATCCCAAACCTGCATACAGACGTGTTCTTCTGAAGTTGAGTGGTGAAGCCCTGCAAGGATCCGAGGGTTTCGGCATTGATCCGGCGGTGCTGGAGCGGATGGCCCAAGAGATCAAAGAACTGGTTGAGTTGGGTGTTCAGGTCGGTCTGGTCATCGGTGGCGGCAACCTGTTCCGTGGTGCCGGTCTTGCCAAAGCGGGCATGAACCGCGTGGTGGGCGACCACATGGGTATGCTGGCAACCGTGATGAACGGTCTGGCCATGCGTGATGCCCTGCATCGTGCTTATGTGAATGCCCGTCTGATGTCTGCCATCTCCCTGCAAGGCGTCTGCGACTCCTACAGCTGGGCCGAGGCAATCAGCCAGCTGCGTGCTGGCAAAGTCGTTATCTTCTCTGCCGGTACCGGCAACCCCTTCTTCACTACCGATTCTGCGGCTTGTCTGCGCGGGATCGAGATCGAAGCTGACGTGGTGCTCAAAGCCACCAAGGTTGATGGTGTATACAACGAAGATCCGGTCAAGAATCCGGATGCCGTGCTGTATCATGAACTGAGTTATGATGAAGTTCTTGAAAAAGAGCTCAAGGTGATGGATCTTGCTGCCTTTACCCTGGCACGTGACCATGATCTGCCGATACGCGTGTTCAACATGAACAAACCGGGTGCCCTGCGCCGGGTTGTCATGGGTGAACCGGAAGGCACTCTGATCCACCACGTTGGTAAATAAGATAAAAGTGAGCCACCTGGCGCTCTTATCCTATCCATCACGTCAGTAAATAAGATAGACACGGGCCGTGTAGCGGCTCGTTCGCCAAAAGGAAAACCACTGTGATCAACGAGATTAAAAACGACGCCAAGGACCGTATGGGCAAGAGCGTAGAAGCGCTCAAGACTCAAATGTCCAAGATCCGTACCGGCCGCGCTCACCCGAGCCTGCTCGACGGCATCCAGGTTGAGTATTACGGTGCTGCCACTCCGCTGAAACAGTTGGCCAACGTCGTGGCAGAAGATGCTCGCACCCTCTCCATCTCCATTTTTGACCGCTCCATGATCCAGGCGGTAGAGAAGGCGATCCTGACCTCCGATCTGGGCCTGAACCCGTCCAGCAATGGCCAGACCTTGCGTGTGCCGCTGCCGCCGCTGACCGAAGAGCGTCGTCGTGACCTGACCAAGATCGTCCGTGCCGAAGCTGAAAATGCCCGTGTTGCCGTGCGCAACATCCGTCGTGACGCCAACGCTGACCTGAAAGCGTTGCTGAAGGACAAAGAGATCTCCGAAGACGACGACCGTCGCGCCCAGGAAGAGATCCAGAAACTGACCGACTCCTACATCAAGCTGGTCGATGAGGCCCTTGCCGTAAAGGAGAAGGAGCTAATGGAAATCTAACCGTCTGAAAGGTATATTACGAGCGCCGTGTAGTGCCCCTGCACGGCGCTTTTGTCTTTGTGGGAGAATTACATGTCGCTTTTGGCTGCGTTGGGTGATTGTGCCAACTCGTCTTTACCCCGTCACGTCGCCATCATCATGGATGGTAACGGTCGCTGGGCCCAGAACCGAGGCAAGATGCGGGTTTATGGCCACAAGGCGGGCGTCAAGTCAGTGCGCGAGGCCGTTACCTTTGCTGCGCGTGCCAAGATCGAGGCATTGACCCTGTTTGCATTCTCCAGCGAGAACTGGCGCCGCCCGGAAGGGGAGGTCAGTGCCTTGATGGAACTGTTCATCACAGTGCTGGGTCGTGAGGTGCAGAAACTGCACAGCAACGGGATCCGGCTCAAGGTGATTGGCGATACTGCTCGCTTTAGTGAGCGTTTGCAGGCCAAAATTGCCAAGGCGGAAGCCTTGACCGCCAATAACAAGGGGTTGACCCTAAACATTGCGGCCAACTATGGCGGCCAGTGGGATATCGCCCAGGCGGCCCGCAAGCTGGCCAAAGCGGTCGCGGCCGGTGAACTGGCCGCTGACGACATTGATGAGTCCATGCTGACCCGCGAGGTTTGCATGGCCGATCTGCCACCCGTGGACCTGTTGATCCGTACCGGTGGCGATCATCGCATCAGCAACTTTGTGTTATGGCAGCTCGCCTATGCCGAGCTCTATTTTACCCCGGTATTGTGGCCCGATTTCAACGAGGCCGAGTTCAGTGAGGCTGTCGCCTCTTTCGTTGCCCGCGAGCGTCGCTTCGGTTGCACCGGTGAACAGATACGGGAATTGATCGCCGAGCAGCAGACCGGCTAAACCCCGCTCCCAAGAGAGAGGTTTCTTTTGCTAAAACAACGAATTATTACTGCTTTGATGTTGATCCCCCTGGTGTTGGGGGCGCTCTTCTTTCTGCCATTGAAATTTTTTGCCCTGTTGGCTGCGCTGGTGTTTTTGTTGGCCAGTCGCGAATGGAGTGGGTTTGTCTGTGCTGCCCCGCAGCAATGGTTGCCCATCGTATTTTGTCTGTTGCTCGGTGCCAGCCTCTTTTGGCTGCCGGTGGAGCAACTCTGGACGCCTCACCTGCACCCCCTGGTGATGGGCGTGCTCTGGACCGCGGTCAGCTGGTGGCTGCTGGGTCTGCTGCTGGTACTGCGCTATCCCCAGAGCGCCAAGCTGTGGAAAGAGTCCATCTGGCTCAAGTCGCTGTTTGGTCTGGTGACCCTGGTTCCCTTCTTCTGGTCGCTGGTCGCCATCCGTGGCTACAACTTTTACCATGACCCCATGATGGGCGCTTGGATCCTGTTGTTCGTGATGGGACTGGTCTGGGCGGCAGATTCTGGCGCGTATTTTTTCGGCAAGGCGTTCGGTAAACACAAGCTGGCGCCCGCCGTCAGTCCGGGCAAAACCATCGAAGGGATGTGTGGCGGCCTCTTTACCGCCAGCCTGCTGGCCATCGGTGTCACCTGGTCGATGGGATTTGTGCCTGCCAAGATGATCACCGTGCTGTTCTGCTCCCTGCTGGCGGTGCTTGCCTCTGTGCTCGGTGATCTGACCGAAAGCATGTTCAAGCGCGAAGCGGGCATCAAGGACTCCGGCACTCTGCTGCCGGGTCATGGCGGCATTCTCGACCGGATCGACAGCCTGACCGCCGCCCTGCCGGTGTTTCTGCTCAGTTATCTGCTACTCAGTCAGGAGTTTTGATGCACAAGTCACTGGTTATTCTGGGGGCCTCCGGCTCCATTGGTCAGAGTACCTTGAAAGTGCTGCGCCATAACCCGGGCAGTTGGCAAGTGTTGGCGTTGACCGCTGCCCGCAACGTGGATGCCATGTTGCGGGACTGCCTTGAATTCTCCCCCCGTTTTGCCGTGATGGTCGATGAGGAGGCCGCCCGTGAGCTGGCCGCCCGTCTGAAGGCGCACGGCAGTGCGACCCGGGTCATGTCTGGTGCTGCAGCCCTCTGCGAGGTGGCCGCTCACCCCGATGCCCATAGCGTGATGGCCGCCATCGTCGGCGCGGCCGGTCTGGCCCCGACCATGGCCGCGGTACGTGCTGGCAAGCGCATTTTGCTGGCCAACAAGGAGGCGCTGGTGATGTCCGGTGCTTTCTTCATGGATGCCGTGCGCGAGCATGGTGCCGAGCTGCTGCCCATCGACAGCGAACACAATGCCATCTTCCAGTGTCTGCCGACTGCCGTGCAGCGCCAGCCCGGTTTTTGCGATCTGGCGGCGGCGGGGATTAGCAAGATTTTGCTGACCGGTTCCGGCGGCCCGTTCCGTTACACCGAGATCAGCGAGCTGGCCAGGGTGACCCCGGCGCAGGCCATCGCTCATCCCAACTGGTCGATGGGGGCCAAGATTTCGGTCGACTCCGCCACCATGATCAACAAGGGGCTGGAGTACATCGAGGCGCGCTGGCTGTTCAATGCGGCGCCCGAGCAGATCCAGGTGGTGATCCACCCGCAGTCGGTGATCCACTCCATGGTGCAGTACAAGGATGGCTCCGTGCTGGCCCAGCTTGGCAATCCGGATATGTGTACCCCCATCGCCCATGCGCTGGCTTATCCCAATCGCATCCCCTCCAGTGTGGAACCTTTGGATTTCTTCAGTGTCGGAGAGTTCAGCTTTATCCGGCCTGATTACGATCGCTACCCCTGTCTGGCGCTGGCCATCAATGCCTGCCAGAAGGGACAAGCGGCGACCACTGCGCTCAATGCGGCCAACGAGGAGGCAGTTGCCGCTTTCCTGGCCGGGCGCATCGGCTTTATGGATATTGCCCGGATCAACGAGGCGGTAATGCTGGCGCTGGAGAGCAGCGCCGTCGGCTCCCTCGATGATCTGTTTGCCCTGGACGGTGCGGCAAGAGCCCGTGCTCACACTTTGATTGAGGAGCTTGGCTGATGGGCGGTGTGTTGTGGAATATCGGGGCCTTTGTTGTTGCACTGGGCCTGCTGGTCGCGGTGCACGAGTTTGGCCACTTCTGGGTGGCCCGTCGTTGTGGCGTCAAGGTTGAGCGCTTCTCCATCGGTTTTGGCAAGGCGATCTGGCGCCGGATGGGTAAGGATGGCACCGAATATGTGCTGGCGCTGATCCCCCTCGGTGGCTACGTCAAGATGCTCGATGGCCGGGTCGATGAACTCAAGCCCGGTGACGAGCAGTATGCCTTCAACCACAAGAGTGTCTGGGCGCGGATGGCGATTGTTGCCGCAGGTCCTATGGCCAACTTCGTCTTTGCCCTGTTTGCCCTCTGGCTGATGTTTATCATCGGGGTGCCGAGCGTCAAGCCGGTGATCGGTGAAGTGCGTCCGGCATCCATCGTGGCCGAGGCGGGTGTGCTGCCGGGGATGGAGATTGTCGGGGTCGGCGATGAGCAGACCGGTGACTGGGAGAGCGTCACTTACGCCCTTATCAGCCATCTGGGTGACGATGCTGTGACTCTCAAGGTGCAGGCCCCCAATACCAGCTACGCCACCGACAAAACCTTGTCGCTGACTGGCTGGACCTTCGATCCGGATAAAGAGTCGCCCATCGGCAGCTTGGGGATCGTCCCCCTGAGTGGCAAAGTGCTGCCAGTTGTGGCTGCCGTGGTGGCCAAGAGTGCCAGTGAAAAGGCGGGGCTGCAGGTTGGTGACCGCATCAAGCAGGTCGGAGATCAGCCAATTACCGCCTGGACCCAGTTTGTCGAACTGGTGCAGCAGGCACCGGGCGAACCCCTGCAAGTGGTGGTCGAGCGCAACAACAGTGATCTCAACGTGACCCTGACCCCTGATAGCCGCAAAGTGCAGGGCAAGCTGGTTGGATTTGTCGGCCTCTCGCCGCAACTGGTTCCATTACCGGATGAATATCGAATTCTGTTACAGTATGGGCCTTTGCAGGCGCTGTGGCAGGGGGCCGACAAAACCTGGAGCCTGATCACGCTCACCTTTGACATGATTGGCAAGCTGGTAGCTGGCATAGTGTCGCTGGATAACCTCAGTGGCCCCATCTCCATTGCCAAGGGCGCCGGCAGCAGTGCCGACTATGGTCTGGTCTATTTCTTGAGTTTTCTGGCGCTGATCAGCGTCAACCTGGGGATTATCAATCTGTTCCCCCTGCCGGTGCTCGATGGTGGCCATCTGGTCTATTTCCTGATCGAAGCGGTCACCGGCAAGCCGGTATCAGAGAAAATACAGGAAGTGGGTTTCAGGATCGGCGCCGCCATTCTGATGTTATTGATGGGCATTGCGCTGTTTAACGATTTCGCTCGCCTCTGAGGCCAGAGCATCAACAAGGACACATAAGAACAAAATGGCTGTTAAAAAAGCATTGGTGTTGAGTTGCCTGCTGGGTGCCAGTTTCCTGGCCCAGGCGGCCCCTGCCTCTTTTGTGGTGCAAGATATCCAGGTCGAAGGTCTGCAACGGGTGACCCTGGGTGCCGCACTGTTGAACCTGCCGATCCGGGTCGGTGATACCGTCGACTCCGTGGCTCTGGCCAGCGCCATCAAAAAGCTCTATGCCTCGGGTAACTTCGAGGATGTGAAGGTTTACCGTGACGGCCAGGTGCTGCAGGTGATGGTCAAGGAGCGCCCGACCATCTCCAGCATCGAGTTTGCCGGCAACAAGGATATCAAAGAGGAGCAACTGACCCAGAGTCTGGAGTCCTCCGGTATCCGTGTCGGCGACCCGCTGGATCGCACCGTGCTCACCTCCCTCGAGAAGGGACTGGAAGATTTCTACTATGGCGTGGGTAAATACTCCGCCAAGGTCAAGGCCATCGTCACCCCGTTGCCGCGTAACCGGGTCGACCTCAAGTTCACCTTCGTGGAAGGGGAAGCGGCCAAGATCCAGCAGATCAACATCGTCGGCAACAGCGTCTTCCCGGAAGACAAACTGATTGCCCAGCTCTCCCTGCGCGACGAAGTGCCCTGGTGGAACTTCACCGCCGATCAGCGCTATCAGAAGCAGAAGCTGGCCGGTGATATCGAGACCCTGCGCTCCTACTACATGGATCGCGGCTATATCCGCTTCCAGCAGGAGTCTACCCAGGTCTCCATGACCCCCGACAAGAAGGGCGTCTATGTCACTCTCAACATCAAGGAAGGGGATCAGTACAAGGTCTCCGGTGTCCAGCTCAAAGGCGATCTGATCGATCGCGGTGGCGAGATGAAGGGTTTGATCCCGATCGCTGCCGGCAGCACCTACTCCGCCAGTCAGGTGACCCATACCGAAGAGGTGCTCTCCAAGTTCCTCGGCCGTTACGGCTACGCCTATCCGAAAGTGGTCACCTTCCCGCAAGTCAATGACAAGACCAAGGAAGTGGAGCTGATCGTCAACGTTGAGCCGGGCCCCCGTGTCTATGTGCGCAACATCAATTTCAGCGGTAATGCCACCACCGAAGATCAGGTTCTGCGTCGCGAGATGCGTCAGATGGAGGGCACCTGGCTCTCCTCCGACAACATCGAGCAGTCCAAGAGCCGTCTCAACCGTCTTGGCTACTTCGAGAGCGTGGAAGTGGATACCAAGCGAGTGCCGGGCAACGATGATCTGGTTGACCTCGACTTCAAGGTCAAGGAACAGCCAGCAGGCTCCATCAACGCCGGTATCGGTTACGGCACCGAGTCAGGCCTGAGCCTGCAGGCGGGGGTCTCCCAGGACAACTTTATGGGTACTGGCAAAAAGGTCTCCATCAATGCCAGCACCAACGACTACTCCAAGAACGTTGACCTGAGCTACAACGACCCCTACTTCACCGTGGATGGTGTCAGCCTGGGTGGTCGGGTCTACTACAACCAGTTCCGCGCCGATGATGCCGATATCGTCGATTACGAGAACGAAACCATCGGTTTCCGTCTCTCCAGCGGCTTCCCGGTCAACGAGTTCAACCGTCTCGACTTCAGTACCGGTGTCGAGAGCACCAAGCTGAGTCGTCCGACTTTTAGCCCAACTAAGTACAACGAGTGTGTTGGTCCTGATGGTGTAGATGAGAACGACTACTGCTGGGATCAGTGGAACGATAACCGCCAGTCGGTGCAGATGGATCAGTTCTGGAATGCCTATTCACAGGATGGCGACAACCTCGACTTCGTGACCGTCGATGTGACCGCTGGCTGGACCCGCTCCACCCTGAACAAGGGGATGTTCCCGACCGCCGGTGATCGTCAGCGTGTCAACGCTAAGGTGACCGTACCTGGCATGGAGCTGCAGTACTACAAGCTCTCCGCCGAAGATGCCCACTACTTCCCGCTCGATGCGGACCACAACTGGGTGATGATCGGCAAGGGGCGCGTCTCCTACGGTAACGGCTATGGCGACGACTCAATGCTGCCGTTCTTCGAGAACTACTATGCCGGTGGTTTCGATACGGTTCGTGGTTTCAAGAGCAACACCATTGGTCCCAAGGCGATCTACAAGACCTACACCAAACCGGGCTCAGGGACTTGTACCGGCAATCAACCTTGCGAGACTGGCAGTTACGAGGGTTCTGATACCTCGGTGGGCGGCAACGCCCTGGCTGTTGCGTCACTGGAGCTGGTGTTCCCGACCCCGTTCGTTTCCGAGACCTATCGTCCGCAGATCCGTTCCACCATCTTTATGGATGCTGGTACCGTCTGGAGCACTGACTTTGCCAACGGGGCATATCCTTGCACTGATGGCGCAGACTGCAACTATATGAGTCAGGACTACTCCAACCCGGGCAATATACGGGTTTCTGCTGGAGTCTCCCTGCAGTGGCTCTCGCCGATGGGCCCGCTGGTGTTCGCCTTGGCCAAACCAATCAAGCAATACGAAGGGGATCGCACCGAGTTCTTCTCTTTCAACATCGGTCGTACTTTCTAAGCAGAGTATCGCCCCCACCCATGCGGTGGGGGTCTTCAATGATGGGACGCGCGGTATGCGTGCCTCACCAGGTAACAAGACGGTCCTAACACCGCTTGCATAATCGGGTAAATCAGGTAGCCCTCGCCATGAGGGAACAAGGAGTAAGTGTGAATAAAGCGTTGAAAGTAGCTGGTTTGAGCTTTGCACTGATGGCTGCCGGCATGGGTTCTGCCTTCGCTGAGACCAAGATCGCCGTGGTGGATATGGGCGAAGTCTTCCAAAAGCTGCCCCAGCGTGAAGCCGTTGCAGCCAAGCTGAAAGGCGAATTCGAGCCGCGCATGCGTGAGCTGCAGAAGCTGGAACAGGAAGGCCAGAAGCTGGTCGAGAAGTTCCGCAAGGATGAAGCCTTCATGAGCGCCGAGCAGAAGAAGCAGAACCAGGAGAAACTGGCCAAGCTGCAGATGGAGTTCAACCAGAAGCGTCAGGCGTTTGAACAGGACAACGGTCGCCGTCAGTCCGAAGAGCGCAACAAGATCCTGACCAAGGTACAGGCTGCCATCGATTCCATCGCCAAGAGCAATGGTTACGATCTGGTGCTGGAGCGTAATGCCGCCCCGTATGCCGCCAGCAAGCTGGATATCTCCGGTCAGGTTATTTCTCAGGTAAGCAAGAGCAACTAATTGATGGCATTCACTCTCGCACAGCTGGCCCAGCAACTGGGGGCCCAGGTCCATGGCGACGGAACCCTGGAAATCCGCAAGGTAGCGACACTGGAAAAGGCCGGGGAGGGGGATATCACCTTCCTGTCCAACAAAAAGTACCGGCACTATCTGGAGCAGAGCAAGGCGACTGCCGTGCTCATTACAGAAGCGGATCTGCCATTTTGTCCCACCAATGCCCTGGTGCTCAAAGACCCCTATGTGGGCTTTGCCCGGGTAGCCCAACTGCTGGACACTACCCCGCAGCCGGCCACGGATATCCATCCGAGCGCCGTCATCGCGGCTGACGTGCAACTGGGCGAGAGAGTGGCCATCGGCGCCAATGCAGTGATCGAATCCGGCGTCGTGCTGGGTGATGATGTACGCATTGGCCCGGGTTGTTTCGTTGGCAAGAATACCCGGCTGGGAGCTCGCTCCCGGCTGTGGGCCAACGTCACCCTCTATCACAATGTGACCATGGGTACCGACTGTCTGGTTCAATCCGGCACAGTGATCGGGGCCGATGGTTTCGGTTATGCCAACGAGCGTGGCGAGTGGATCAAGATCCCCCAGCTCGGCGGCGTGACCATTGGCAACCGGGTCGAGATCGGTGCCTGTACTACCATTGACCGCGGTGCGCTGGAAGATACCCGCATCGCTGACAACGTCATCATCGACAACCAGTGCCAGATCGCCCACAACGTGGAGATAGGTTACGGCACCGCCGTGGCGGGCTCCACCGTCATGGCTGGTAGTCTCAAGGTCGGCAAATATTGTATCATTGGCGGCGCTTCCGTCTTTAACGGGCATATGGAGATTTGCGATCAGGCCACCGTCACCGGTATGGCCATGGTGATGCGACCCATTACCGAGCCCGGTGTCTACTCTTCCGGCATCCCTCTGCAAACCAATAAAGAGTGGCGCAAGACCGCCGCCCGGGTGATGCGTATCGACGAGATGCACAAGCGGTTAAGCAAGCTTGAGAAGAAGCTGGATCAAGAATAATCACGATTGGTATAGGGTACTGTTTTGACTACTGAAAAGAAGAGCCTGGGTATCCAGGAAATCATGGATCTGCTGCCCCACCGTTATCCGTTCCTGATGGTGGATCGTGTCGACGATTACGAGATCAGCGATGAGCGCAAAACTCTGCGCGCCATCAAGAACGTCTCGTTCAACGAGCCGATCTTCCAGGGGCATTTCCCGGCCAAGCCGGTGTTCCCGGGCGTACTGATCCTGGAAGCGATGGCGCAGGCCACCGGTATCCTGGCCTTTACCATGGTGGGCAAGCCGTCTCCCAACGAACTCTATTATTTTGCCTCAATCGATAACGCTCGCTTCAAGCGCCCGGTCGGCCCCGGTGACCAACTGGTGCTGGACGTGGAGTTCCTGAAAGAGCGTCGCGGTATTGCCAAGTTCACCGGTGTCGCTACCGTCGACGGTGAAGTGGTCTGTACCGCCGAGCTGATGTGCGCCAAACGCGAGGTTTAACACACGTGATCGACCAGACTGCCATCATTCACGATACTGCCATCGTCCATGAGTCTGCCGTCATCGGTAAAGGGGTTGAAATCGGCCCCTTTTCTGTCATCGGCGCCGAGGTGGAAATCGGTGACAACACCTGGGTAGGTTCCCATGTGGTGATCAAGGGCCCGACCAAGATTGGCCGTGGCAACAAGATCTTCCAGCACACCTCCATCGGTGAGGATTGCCAGGACAAGAAGTACGCCGGTGAGCGCACCTTCCTCGAGATTGGCGACAACAACGTCATTCGCGAGAACTGCACCTTCCACCGTGGCACCATCCAGGATCAATCCCTGACCAAGGTGGGCAGCGGTAACCTGTTCATGGTCAACGTCCACGTTGCCCACGACTGCATCATCGGTGACAACTGCATCTTCGCCAACAACGCCACCTTGGCGGGCCACGTGGTGATCGGTGACTTCGTGATCTTTGGTGGCCTCTCTGCCATTCACCAGTTTGGCCGCGTTGGTTCCCACGCCTTCGTCGGTGGCTGCGCCGCCCTGAACAAGGATGTGCCGCCCTACGTGATGGCTGCCGGTAACTACGCCAAGCCATTCGGGGTCAACTCCGAAGGGCTGCGTCGCCGCGGTTATACGCCCGAGTCTATCTCTGCCGTCAAACGCGCCTACAAAGAGATCTTCCGTTCTGGCAAAACCATCGAAGAGGTGCTGCCGGTTCTGATCGAGATGGCGCAAGCCGAACCGGCCGTCCAGCTCTATGTGGACTTCCTCAAAGACAACGAGCGCGGGATCATCCGTGCCTGATCCGGTTCGTATCGGTATCGTCGCCGGAGAAGTCTCCGGCGACATTCTGGCTGCCGGTCTGGTGCGCGAGCTGCAAGCCCGTTATCCGGATGCGCAGTTCGAAGGGATTGCCGGGCCGCGGATGCAGGCCCTCGGCGTCAAGGCGCTGTTCGAGATGGAAGAGCTCTCCGTCATGGGGATCACCGAGGTGCTGGGCCGTCTGCCGCGCATCCTCAAGGTCCGTCGCGAATTGCTGCGCCACTTTATCGCCAATCCGCCCGATATCTTCATCGGCGTGGATGCACCGGATTTCAATATCGGAGTGGAGCTGAAACTGCGCCGCGCCGGTATCAAGACGGTTCACTATGTCAGCCCCTCGGTGTGGGCCTGGCGCCAGAACCGCATTCACAAGATCAAGGCCGCCACCGACATGGTGCTCGCCTTCCTGCCGTTCGAGAAAGCCTTCTACGACCGTTTCGACGCCCCTTGCCGCTTTGTCGGTCACACCATGGCGGACGATATTCCGTTGGTGCCGGATCAGGCTGCGGTGCGTCGCAAGCTGGGCATCGATGCCAATCGCCGCTGGCTGGCGGTACTGCCGGGCAGTCGCACTGCAGAAGTGGGCTTTATGTCTCCTCTCTTTCTCGAGGCGTGCAAACACCTGACGGTACGCTATCCGGATCTCGGCTTCATCGTGCCGCTGGTCAACCAGAAACGGCGCGAGCAGTTTACGGCCATCAAGACCGAAGTGGCACCGGATCTCGGCATGGTGCTGCTGGAAGGGCAGGGCCGCGAGGCGATGATCGCCGCCGACGTGGTGATGCTGGCCTCCGGCACCGCAGCGCTCGAAGCCATGCTGGTGAAAAAGCCGATGGTGGTGGGCTACAAGCTCAAGCCGTTCAGCTACTGGCTGGCCCAGCGACTGGTGAAGACCGAATTTGTCTCCCTGCCCAACCTGCTCGCCGGTCGGATGCTGGTGCCGGAGCTGATCCAGCACGAGTGCACCCCGGAGAATCTGGTGGAAGAGGTGAGCAAGTACTTCGAGCACGACAACAGTGCGCTGGTCAACACCTTCACCGAGCTGCACCAGCTGATCCGCTGCAATGCCGACTCGCAGGCCGCCGACGCGGTGGCGGATCTGCTCGGCAGATAACGCTATTTCGGACCATCGATTGCGCCGCGCCAACCGTTAATCCGTTTTCGAGCGGTGATGCCGCGCCAGTCGAACCCCTGTCAGGCCCCACGGGGCCTGTTTTGATTCAAGGCTACAAGATGATGATCGATATTCCTGACGACAAGCTGGTTGCCGGTGTGGACGAAGTGGGTCGTGGCCCGCTGGTGGGTGACGTGGTCACCGCTGCGGTCATTCTCGATCCCGCCAACCCCATTGTCGGGCTGGCTGACTCCAAGAAGCTCTCCGAGAAGAAACGGCTGGCGCTGTTTGACGAGATCAAAGAGAAGGCGCTCGCCTGGGCTATCGGTCGCGCCACTCCGGAGGAGATCGACGAGCTCAACATCCTGCACGCCACCATGCTGGCGATGCAGCGTGCCGTGGCAGGGCTCAAGGTCACCCCCGAGCTGGTCTTTATCGATGGCAACCGCTGCCCGGCATTGCCGATGGAAGCGCGCGCCGTAGTCAAGGGCGATAGCCTGGTGGCCGCCATCAGCGCCGCCTCGATCCTCGCCAAGGTGACCCGCGATGCGGAGATGACCGAGCTGGACAGCCGCCATCCCGAGTATGGCTTTGCCCGTCACAAGGGTTATCCGACCGCTGAGCACCTCGCCATTCTGGCCGAGCGTGGCCCGCTGCCCGAATATCGCAAGAGTTTCAAACCGGTGCGCCGCGCACTGGGGATCGAGTAGACCATGCCATTTAGTTTGAGCAGCGAGAGGAGATGACGATGGCTGAACCCCGTTTTATCCACCTGCGAGTCCACTCCGACTTCTCCATGGTCGATGGCCTGCAGAAGATCAACCCCATCGTCGGGGCGGCAGCGGCCAACAACATGCCGGCGCTGGCGCTGACCGATCAGATGAACATGTGCGGTCTGGTGCGCTTCTATGGTTCGGCCCACGGCAAGGGGATCAAACCCATCGTCGGTGCCGACTTCTGGGTGCAGAGCGATGAACTTGGCGACGAGCAGTTCCGCCTCACCCTGCTGGCCATGGACAACGACGGCTACCAGAACATCACCCTGCTCATCTCCCGCGGTTACCAGCGCGGTCACGTGCAGGGGCGCCCGGTTATCGACAAGAGCTGGCTCGCCGAGCATGCCAAGGGGGTGATCGTGCTCTCCGGCGGCCGCGAGGGGGATGTGGGCAAGTTCCTGCTCAAGGGCAACCGGCAGATGACCGAGCAGTGTCTCGCCTTCTACCAGACCCATTTCCCCGATGCCTACTACCTGGAGCTGCTGCGTACCGGTCGACCCGATGAAGAGGTCTACCTGCACATGGCGGTGGCCATTGCCACCGAGTTCGAGCTGCCGGTGGTCGCCACCAACGAGGTGGTGTTCCTCTCAGCCGATGATTTCGACGCTCACGAGATCCGTGTTGCCATCCACGATGGCTATACCCTGATGGACAAGCGCCGCCCCCGTCGCTACAGCCCGCAGCAGTACCTGCGCAGTCAGGAGGAGATGGCGGAGCTGTTTGCCGACATCCCAGAGGCGCTGGAGAACACGGTGGAGATCGCCAAGCGCTGCAACGTGACGGTGCGTCTCGGTGAGTATTTCCTGCCGAACTTCCCGACCGGCGATATGACTACCGAAGATTTTCTGGTGGCCAAGTCGAAAGAGGGTCTGGAGGAGCGACTCGAGTTCCTGTTCCCGGACCCCGCCGTGCGCGCCGCCAAGCGCGGCGAGTACGACGAGCGTCTCGACATCGAGCTGAAAGTGATCAACCAGATGGGCTTTCCGGGTTACTTCCTCATCGTGATGGAGTTTATCCAGTGGTCCAAGGACAACGGCATTCCCGTTGGCCCGGGCCGGGGCTCGGGTGCGGGCTCCCTGGTGGCCTATGCCCTCAAGATCACCGACCTCGACCCGCTGGAATTCGACCTGCTGTTCGAACGTTTCTTGAACCCCGAGCGGGTATCCATGCCCGACTTCGACGTCGACTTCTGCATGGATCGGCGCGATGAGGTGATTGAGCACGTCTCCGAGATGTATGGCCGGGATGCAGTCTCCCAGATCATCACCTTCGGCAGCATGGCGGCCAAGGCGGTGGTACGGGATGTGGGCCGGGTATTGGGCCACGCCTACGGCTTTGTCGATCGCATCTCCAAGCTCATTCCGCCGGATCCGGGTATGACCCTGGCCAAGGCGTTCGAGGCCGAGCCAAAACTACCCGAGCTCTACGAGCAGGATGAAGAGGTTAAAGACCTCATCGACATGGCCCGTCGCCTCGAAGGGGTGGTGCGCAACGCCGGTAAACACGCCGGTGGCGTGGTGATCGCGCCCACCAAGATCACCGACTTTGCGCCGCTCTATTGTGATGACGAGGGTCATCACCCGGTGACCCAGTTCGACAAGAACGATGTGGAGTACGCGGGTCTGGTGAAGTTCGACTTCCTCGGTCTGCGCACGCTCACTATCATCGACTGGGCGCTCGGCATGATAAACCCGCGTCTTGCCAAAGAGGGCAAGCCGCCGGTCGACATCGCCGCCATCCCCATCGATGACAAGAAGTCGTTCGACCTGCTGCAGCGCTACGAGACCACCGCGGTATTCCAGCTGGAATCCCGCGGCATGAAGGATCTGATCAAGCGGCTGCGCCCCGACTGCTTCGAAGACATGATCGCACTGGTGGCCCTGTTCCGACCGGGCCCGCTGCAGTCAGGCATGGTGGATAACTTCATCGACCGTAAGCACGGCAATGAAGCGATCTCCTATCCGGACGAGAAGTGGCAGCACGAGAGCCTGCAACCGATTCTGGAACCGACCTACGGCATCATCCTCTATCAGGAGCAGGTGATGCAGATCGCCCAGACCCTGGCGGGCTATACGCTGGGTGGCGCGGACATGTTGCGTCGTGCTATGGGTAAGAAAAAGCCCGAGGAGATGGCCAAACAGCGGGCCGGTTTCGAGGAGGGCGCCATCAAAAATGGCGTCGATGGCGAGCTGGCGATGAAGATCTTCGATCTGGTGGAGAAATTTGCGGGCTACGGCTTCAACAAATCCCACTCCGCCGCCTACGCGCTGGTCTCCTACCAGACCCTCTGGCTCAAGACCCACTTCCCGGCCGAGTTCATGGCGGCGGTGATGACCGCCGATATGGACAACACCGACAAGATCGTGACGCTGGTGGACGAGTGCCAGCGGATGGGGCTGACGGTGATCCCGCCGGATGTGAACACCGGTCGCTATCGCTTCTCGGTCAACGAAGATGGCCATATCGTCTACGGCATCGGGGCGGTGAAAGGGGTCGGTGAAGGCCCCATCGATGCGATCTTGAGCGCACGAGATCAGGACGGCCCGTTCCGAGATCTGTTCGACTTCTGCAACCGGGTCGACATCAAGAAGCTTAACAAGCGGGTGATGGAGAAGCTGATCCTCTCCGGCGCCATGGATCGGCTCGGCCCCCACCGCGCCGCCCTGATGGCGACGTTGGAGGAGGCGATGCGTGCCGCCGAGCAGCACGCCAAGGCGCAGGCTGTGGGGCAGGTCGACATGTTCGGCGTGCTCACCGAAGAGATTGACGACGTCAAGAAGGCGTTTGCCAACGTGCCGCACTGGCCTGACAAGGTGTGGCTGGAAGGGGAGCGCGAGACCCTCGGGCTCTATCTCACCGGTCACCCCATCAACCAGTACAGCAGCGAGTTGCGTCGTTATACCTCGGGTCGCCTGTGCGATCTGCATCCCACCTCCCGCGATACCGTGACCACGGCGGCGGGGCTGGTGATTGCAGCTCGCAGCATGGTGACCAAGCGTGGCAACAAGATGGGGATCTTCACCCTGGACGACCGTTCCGGTCGCCTCGATGTGACCCTATTCAGTGAAGCGCTGGAAAAATATGAAGAATTGATGCAAAAAGACCGCATTTTGGTGGTTTCTGGACAGGTCAGCTTTGATGACTTCTCCGGTGGCCTTAAAATGTCGGCTCGAGAATTACTGGATATCAACGATGCGAGGGAGCGTTTTGCCAGAGCAATCCGCATCTCCCTCGATGAACAGCGGATTGATGATCGCTTTTTCCCGCGTTTGTGCGAGATTTTGGAGCCCGCCCGTGCCGGAGTCTGTCCGGTTCAGGTAAACTATCGTCGCCCCGGCTCCCGGGTGCGATTGACGCTCGGTACCGAGTGGCGGGTGACGCCCACCGATCAACTGATAGATGACTTGCGAGTCCTGCTTGGACGAGAGCGGGTTGAATTGGTTTTTGATTAGAGGTTCTAAGGCCCTATGAGTCTTTTTCTGGATTTTGAACAGCCGATTGCCGAGTTGCAGGCGCAGATTGATGAACTCAAACATGTGAGTGAAGGCAATCACGCCGTGGATCTGAAAGACGAGATCCGCCGGCTGGAGAAGAAAAACGAAGAGCTGACCAAGAAGATCTTCGGTGATCTGGGTGCCTGGCAGGTATCCCAGATGGCGCGTCATCCCCAGCGCCCCTACACCTTTGACTATATCGAGCATATCTTCACCGATTTCGACGAGTTGGCTGGCGATCGCGCCTATGCCGATGACAAGGCTATCGTCGGCGGCATCGCCCGTCTCGATGGTGAGCCGGTGATGGTGATTGGTCACCAGAAGGGTCGCGAGACCAAAGAGAAGATCAAGCGCAACTTCGGCATGCCGCGTCCGGAAGGATACCGCAAGGCCCTGCGTCTGATGGAGATGGCCGAGCGCTTCAAGATGCCGATCATCACCTTTATCGACACCCCGGGCGCCTACCCCGGCGTCGGTGCCGAAGAGCGTGGTCAGTCCGAAGCGATTGCCCGCAACCTGAAAGTGATGGCCGGTCTGACCGTGCCGGTGGTCTGCACAGTGATTGGTGAGGGCGGTTCAGGTGGTGCGCTGGCCATCGGTGTGGGGGATCGCGTCAACATGCTGCAGTACTCCACCTACTCCGTCATCTCGCCGGAAGGGTGTGCCTCCATCCTGTGGAAGAGCGCTGACAAGGCCTCCGTAGCTGCCGAAGCAATGGGCATTACTGCCCAGCGTCTGAAAGAGCTGAAACTCATCGACAATATCGTCGAGGAGCCGCTCGGCGGCGCCCACCGCGACGTGGAAAAGATGGCCAAGCGTCTGAAAGACCGCATTCAGCAGGATCTGAACGCTCTGCGTCCGCTCGAGACCGAGCAACTGCTGGAACAGCGCTACCAGCGTTTGCTGGGCTACGGTTACTGCTAAGCGCAGCCTGACCTTGAGCATCCAGGCCCCCGTCATCGACGGGGGCTTTTTATTGCTGATGGCCTGTCTTGCGGTGAGTGCCCCAACACGCCCTGAAACGACGCAGGTCTGCATGGGCGGGTGAGGGGAGGGGTTGCCGTTGGCGAGGGCGGTCAGAGAGCAGGAAGAGGAGGGCTGTGCGCTTTGTCTGTCGCCGGTCTGTCTCTTGTCTGCAGTTATCCCGTGGCATCGCTTGCGGTATCCGATTTCGGCATAAAAAAGCGCCCCGGCTGTGCGGGGCGCTTTTACAGGTGTCTGGCGGTATTACAGTTCAATCTCGTCTGTAAGACCTTCATAGGCGATATCGATGGATTGCAGCTCCTTCTGCAGGCGATGCTTGTCTTTCAACGCCTCGATCTCACGCCATTTACGTTTTTTTCCCGTTGTCCCGCGGCTACGCGAACCGAGTTCAACCACCTCGTCATAATCGAAGTTGAACATTTCCATGGCTCCCTCCTTGGTTTTTATCGTTTTCACCACCCGTATAACATAACGAATCTGAAATTAAAACGTTTTCGTGACGACTCTATGACAGAGCTAGAAAAGCCCATGAAAAAAACCGGGCCCCTTGGTAGGGGCCCGGTTTTTTCAGAAAAAAGAACAGATTACAGGCGGCTTGCCAGCATGGTTTCCAGCTTGCCCTGGTCGATGGCGAACATGCGGATGCCTTCGCCCAGCTTCTCGTGGGCCATAGCGTCCTGGTTCAGTTCCCAGCGGAATTCGGCTTCGGTCATCGGAGTCGGCTTGGCTTTGCGCTCACCGGTGTAGTCCAGTTTGCGAACCACGGCGCCTTCGGTCTTGCTCAGCTCTTCCAGCAGGGCCGGGCCAATGGTCAGGCGATCGCAACCAGCCAGTTCCAGGATCTCGCCGGTGTTGCGGAAGCTGGCGCCCATCACCACGGTCGGGTAGTCGTGCTGCTTGTAGTAGTCATAGATGGCGGTGACGGATACCACGCCCGGATCTTCGCTGGCGGTGTAGTCACGGTTGTGCTTGGCCTTGTACCAGTCGAGGATGCGACCCACGAACGGGGAGATCAGGAAGGCACCGGCTTCGGCACAGGCACGGGCCTGGGCGAAGGAGAACAGCAGGGTCAGGTTGCACTGGATACCCTCTTTCTCCAGTACCTCGGCGGCACGGATGCCTTCCCAGGTGGAGGCCAGCTTGATCAGAATGCGGTCGTTGCTGATACCCGCTTCGTTGTAGAGACGGATCAGCTTGCGTGCTTTGGCGATGCTGGCAGCGGTATCGAAGGAGAGACGGGCATCCACTTCGGTGGAGATACGGCCCGGAACGATCTTCAGCACTTCCAGACCGATGTTGACGGCCAGCTTGTCGCCCGCGTCGATGATTTGCTGTGCCTTGTCCTGGCTCTGGGCTTTGGCCCAGTTGATGGCGTCTTCGATCAGCGGAGCGTACTCGGGGATCTCGGAGGCCTTCAGAACCAGAGAGGGGTTGGTGGTGGCATCGATGGGCTGATAGCGTTTGATGGCTTCGATATCACCGGTGTCGGCAACAACAGTGGTCAGGGCTTTCAGCTGGGTTAATTTATCGGCCATAGCGAATATCATCTCTTAATGAGGGAATCATCCCTGGGTTGCGGGCTTGAGACGGTGGTTCTGAAATAAAATTACAGGATCTTGGTGCCTCAGGCTCAGAAAAGCGCGATGGGGGCGGCCCATCGTCATTGCCTGCCTAATTAATACTTATGTGGTGCATCCTGCAATAGGGGCGCTTGGTTGTTAAATATTCAGGCTGGCCATTCATTCCGTTTCAATGAGCTAAAGTTGATGATTTATAAGGTTTTTTATCTTGTTTCTGCAGGCTTTTCCGGTTTGCTTCCGGCTCAACTTTTTTAGCCAATATCCATATTTGTGTCATCGATCACACAAATTGTCCTGTTGCGTACTTGAAATTTAATTACAGAGAAAACGTTTGGTGAAATATCCCCGTTTGAAAGCCATTTCAGGCAAGCGTTTGCGTTTTCGGATAACTCATCAGGGATATATCAAAGTGGTTCTCTTATGGGGCTTAATGGTGGCCTGCCTGATTAGATTATTGAGTTTGTTGAAAGTTTGCGATTTAAATGGAGCTTTATGGGCTTTTACCGTTCGTTTTTTGTGTCCCGAGTGATCGGGATCACTATTCCGGGCTCTCCCGCTGTGCTAGATTCCGCCCCTTTAGCGAAACGCTAATTAAACGACAGACAGAAAACGGTCAGCGCAGACTGACCATGGATGTGAATAACAACGAGAGAATTATGGACACCTTGATTGCGATGCTAAACGACCTGATGTGGGGAGCCGTGCTCATCTACCTGCTGATCGGGGTCGGTATCTTCTTCACCTTCAGACTGGGTTTTATCCAGATCCGTCACTTTGGCCACATGTTTTCCGTGCTGAAAAACAGCCGCAAATCGGACAACGCGGGCATCTCCTCTTTTCAGGCTCTCTGTACCAGCCTCGCCGCTCGTGTCGGCACCGGCAACCTGGCCGGTGTGGCCGTCGCCATCTATCTGGGTGGCCCGGGTGCCATCTTCTGGATGTGGCTGATCGCCTTTATCGGTATGGCGACGGCGTTTGTGGAAAGCACCCTGGCCCAGCTCTACAAGGTCAAGGATGAGGATGGCAACTACCGTGGTGGCCCGGCCTACTACATGGAAAAGGGCCTCGGCATGCGCTGGATGGGGGTGCTCTTCTCCCTCTGCCTGATCCTGGCATTTGGTCTGGTGTTCAACGCGGTGCAGGCCAACTCCATCAGTCTGGCGATGAAGGTGGCGTTTGGCATTCCTGACTGGGTCAGCGGTCTGGCGCTGGTGGCGCTCTCCGGCCTGATTATCTTCGGCGGCATTCGTGGCATCGCCCGTTTTGCCGAGCTGGTGGTGCCCTTTATGGCACTGGCTTACATCCTGCTGGCGCTGGTGATCGTGGCGATGAACATCACCGAGCTGCCCCATGTCTTCATGCTGATCATCAAGTCCGCCTTCGGGATTGAACAGGCGGGTTCCGGTGCGCTGGGTTATGCCATCTCCCAGGCGATGATCAATGGCATCAAGCGCGGTCTCTTCTCCAACGAAGCGGGCATGGGCTCTGCGCCCAACGCCGCGGCGACCGCCACTCCCTATCCGCCGCATCCGGCCTCTCAGGGTTATGTGCAGATGCTGGGGGTCTTTATGGACACCATCGTCATCTGCAGCTGTACCGCCGCCATCATCCTGATGTCCGGTCAGTTTGAGCCGGGCTCCGGCGTGACCGGTGTCGAGCTGACCCAGCGGGCGCTCTCCTCCCAGATTGGCAGCGGCGGCAACATCTTCATTGCTGCGGCCATCTTCTTCTTCGCCTTCACCTCTATCGTGGCGAACTACTCCTATGCCGAGACCAATCTGGTGTTCCTCGAGCACAACCACAAGGGCGGTCTGATGCTGTTCCGGGTGTTCGTGCTGGGGATGGTGATGTTCGGTGCCGTGGGTGAGTTGCCGATTGTGTGGGCGATGGCGGATGTCTCCATGGGGCTGATGGCCATCGTCAACCTGGTGGCGATCCTGCTGCTCTCCAGCGTTGCCATCAAGCTGGCCAAGGATTACAACGACCAGCTCCGGTTGGGCAAGGTGCCCACCTTCGATGCCAACAAGTACCCCGAGATCCGCTCCCAGCTGGAAGAGGGGATCTGGGACAATCCGACCAAAAAATAACAAGCGGTGAGTCAGACCTTGAGTCAAACCTCTTGAGTCAAAACTGAGGGGGGGAGCCAGTGGCTCCCCCTTCTTTTATCGCGTGCTCTTCGGCTGCTTATCCCAGCGCCGAACGAGCTGTCTGATACGTCGTCGCAACTGGCGCCAGCAGCGCCCTTGTTGCCGGTCGCTGAGGGGGGCATAACGCCAGCGGCGATAGAGCCACGCACTCTTTAGCAGGGGGTGGGCAAGGTCGGGGCGCAGCCGCACCAGTCGCTCGCACCATGCCCCCATGCTCTCGGCTGGCTGGGGTGGGCAGCCGCTGCGTTTGCCCCGTTTGAGCAGGGGCTGCCAGATACGCCGCTCTGGCGGCAGGCGGGCGGGCAACAGCAGGGGCAGGCTCACCAACAGTGCAACCAGCATCAGGCTGGCGAGGATCAACCAGGGGGTATGTCCCGCCAGAGCAGGCCAGCGCAGGCCGATCTGCTGCCAGAGCTGACCCGCATCGTGGCCAATCACCCAGCGGCTCCACTGGTAGTCGATATTGTTGCCCCACCAGCGCAGCTGATTGAGCAGGGCCCAGTTGCGATAACGCTGCAAAGCGAGCGGGTCGGCGGCGGTAAACTCGTCGTTCAGGGCCTCTGTTACGCCGCCTTCAATGCGCTCCGGCGCCACCGCGGCAGTGGGGTCGACTCGCCGCCATGATCCCCCTTCATCGAGATACTCCACCCAGGCGTGGGCATCGAACTGGTGTACCGCCAGATAGTTGCCTCTGGGATTCCACTCGCCGCCGAGATAACCGGTGACCAGCCGTGCCGGAATACCGGCCGCGCGCAGCACGAAGGCAGTCGCCATGGCGTAGTGGCCGCAAAAGCCGCGCTGGGTATCGAACAGGAACTCATCCACCCCGTCACTGCCAAGCCGTGGCGGGGTCAGGGTGTAGTAATAGGATTGGCTGCGAAACTGCGCGAGCAGGGCGGCGACCAGCGCTGCGCGATCCGGATAGCGCGCAGCCAGCGCTTGTCCATGGGCGCGCGCTCTCGGGTTGCCTCCGGCTGGCAGTTGCAGGTTGCGCTGGGCGGCTTGGCTATCAGCCTCGATCTGTGCTTTGCCGCGGCCAATGCGATAGCGGATCGCCACCTCGCCGCTTCCCTGACGATAGAGGGTGTCGAGAGGGGTAAGCAACACAGGACCTGCCAGCAGGCGCGGTTCACTCAGAGCAAAGGCCCAGCGGTGGCGCTGGGGCTCGGCGATCACCTCGTAGCTTCCGGCGGGTAACGGACTATCTGTCAGTTGATTGTTGGTCTGTGAAGATGACGCCAGAAGCGTGAGCCCGGTTTGCACCGGCACCGTCCGCTGCCACGCCTTGATCTCGGGGCTCAGCAGCCAGCGCTGGCCATCGAAAATCTCCTGCCGCATCACCGGAAAGTAACGCTCGCGTGCCGGGGGGGGGCCATCGGCAAAGGTGACGCGAAACGCCAGTTCGGAGGAGTTGACCAGTTCGCTGATATCGCCGGGGGCCAGCTCTTCCGAGAGCCCCGACAGGGCGCGGCTGGTGGTGGGCATCTGCCAGAGGGGCGGGAGCCTTGGCAGCAGCAAAAATAGAGTGATAAGCAGGGGAAGCGCCAGCAGCAGGGCGCCACCCGCGCTGCGCCAAGGCCGTTTCTGCTCGGGGGCGATGGCGGCGACCAGCGCGGTCACCGCCAGCCAGAGTGCCACCGCCATCCCGGCCGTCCAGCCGATACTTTGCCGCTGCACCAGCGCTAGCGCAATCAGAAAGAAGGCGAGCAGCAGCACCAGCTCGATATCCCGTTCGCGCCGGACCTCGATCATCTTCAGGCTATAGCTGAGCCAGAGTAGATTGATCAGGGCAGGCAGGGTGCCCAATGTGCGCCACTGCAGCCCCAGCAACACTAAGGTAGTGATGGCCAGCAGTGCTAACCAGCGCGCCGGAATGGGCGGCCAGCCGCGCCACAGCATCATGGCCCGGACGCAGAGGGTAGCGGCGCTTACTGTCACCACCCAGAGCTGCAACTGGGGCCAGAGCGCTGCGACCAGCAGCAGCTGTTGCAGGGCGATGAGTGGCAGCAGGCGGCGGTTATCGAGCTGCATCCCGTGTGCTCTTCGGTGGTGTCGCATCGAATCGGGCCAGTGCCAGCAGGCAGCGCTGCACAAAGGCGGCGCCGCTATCAGGCCCCAGCGTCTGGTTTGCCAGCGTCAGGGTGAAGGGGATACCCCGCTTGCCGTAATCGGCGCACCACCAGGCCAGCACCGCCAGCCGCTGCTCCAGATCCCCACCTGCGACCCGCTGCAAGGTGAGGTGAGTATCATCCTGCAGCGGTTCATGGAACTGCTTGGTCAGCAGGCCGCGCCCCTGAGCAAGCTGCTTCCAGGCGACCCGGCTCAGGGGCTCACCGGTTTGGTGTGTCCGCAGGGTATCAAAGTCACCGAGGGGGGCCGGAGCGGGCTGGCCCTGATGACCCTCGCTTTCGGTCGCATGTTCCCCTCTTAGCGCCCCGAACGCCGGTTTGGGGGCGAGCCAGCCCTCCAGCTGCAGATCCAGCAGTGACCAGCAGCGAAACAGGCCGAGAGGGTAGCGGCTCTCGACACGCAATTGGCCAAGGGGCAGTGGGCCACGGCGCGAGCCCGATACCGGCAGGATCAAGGTGCGGGGCACAGCGTCGGCCTGTGCCAGCCAGAGGGTCCCTTCGTTGAGGCTAAAACGGAGCGCCAGCACCGGGCGCCGGCTGTGCACCAAGATACGCATAGGAAGCTGGCTACCCGCTTCCCCCAGCACCAGCGGGCCCCCCAGCAGCTCCAGCCCCAACAGGTTGCGATGGGTGAGCCACATGGCGGCCATAAACAGACTGCCGAGACAGTAGGCCACCAGCAACACCAGATTGTTCTGGTAGTTGGTGCCGAGCAGATAGATGGCGAGTAGCACCAGCAGATAGAGCAGCCCCATGCGGGTGGGGAGGATAAAGAGGCTGTGAGTCCCTAGCGTGATCTGGCGGGCCGGGGGAATGCGGCGATCGAGCCAGCGTCGTTGCCAGTTTTCTCTCCTTTGCCGCCAGCGGGTGAACAAGGTGCTCATCAGGGGTTGTCCGGATCGACCCTGGCCAGCAGCCGCTGGCTCAGGGGGCTGGCCTCGCCGTGTTGCACGCCGAAGCTGCCCCGCAGCCGATGCTCGGCCACATAGGGGAAGACCGCCTGCACATCCTCCACCGTGACGAAGCGCCGCCCGGCTACCAGCGCCCAGGCCCGACTCACCGCCAGCAAGGTCTGGGCCGCCCGGGGGGAGAGGGGCTGTGGCAGATCCCCATCAAAGCGGCTCTGGTGCACCAGCGCCAGCAGGTAGTCGAGGGTGGCATCGGAAACATGGATGGCATCCCCTTCGTTTTGCAAGGCTGCCAGCTCGGCAGCATCCAGCATGGCGGGCAACGGACCACTCGGCTGGTGGCTCCGCAGCAGCTGGCGCTCCGCCACTCGCGGCGGAAAACCGAGAGAGAGTCGTACGGCGAAGCGATCGAGCTGGGACTCCGGCAGCGGATAGGTGCCCGCCTGATCCGCCGGGTTCTGGGTGGCGATGACGAAAAACGGATCGGGGAGGGGATGGGTGTGGCCCTCGATGCTCACCTTGCCCTCGGCCATCGCCTCCAGCAGGGCGCTCTGCACCTTGGGGCTGGCGCGGTTGATCTCGTCCGCCAGCAGCACCTGGGTGAAGATGGGGCCGGGGTGAAAGCGAAATGTTTGCTGCTGGGGGTCAAAGATCTGCAGCCCCAGCAGGTCGGCAGGCAGCAGATCGGCGGTGAACTGCATCCGCCGGCATGCCAGCCCCAGCACCTGCGCCAGCGCGTGGGCCAGGGTAGTCTTGCCCATGCCGGGCAGATCCTCGATCAGCAGATGACCGCGTGCCAGCAGCGTCACCAGCGCGATTTTCAGCTGTAGCGGCTTGCCCAGAATGACTCGCTCCAGTGTCGCCAGCACCGCCGTGATGTGCTCTTGTGATCTCACTTGCACCTCCATTTCTCTTTCTGGCTCTTTGGCACCTACAGCTTATACGCCAGCGAGCAGAGGGAGGGCTCATCGAGCCATAAGTGATGCAGCCTCGGCCATGTCCCTGTGACTTCACCGAGACTTCACACCGGCCCATCGTGGGCACATACATCTTGTTTATGCTAATGCCAATTTCATTCACCACGAGAATAATCATATGCAACAACTATGTGCGTTCGCGCTACTGACGCTAGGTAGCCTGCTGCTAGCCCCTTGTACTTATGCCAGCGAGGAGGCCCCGCTGACCGCCACAGTGGACGGCATTATCCAGCCGATGCTCAAGGAGTATCGGATCCCGGGGATGGCGGTCGCCGTACTGAAAGATGGCAAGGCCCACTATTTCAACTATGGGGTTGCCAACCGGGAGATTGGCCAGCGGGTCAATGAGCAGACCCTGTTCGAGATCGGTTCGGTCAGCAAGACCCTGACCGCGACCCTTGGCGCCTATGCCGCGGTCAAGGGGGGGTTGAGCTGGATGACAAGGTGAGCCAGCACGCCCCCTGGCTCAAAGGTTCCACCTTTGATGGTGTGACCATGGCCGAGATTGCCACCTACAGTGCGGGTGGTTTGCCGTTGCAGTTCCCCGATGAGGTAGATTCGAATGACAAGATGCGCACTTACTATCGGAGCTGGTCACCGGTTTATCCGGCGGGGACCCATCGCCAGTATTCCAACCCCAGCATAGGCCTGTTTGGTCACCTGGCCGCAAATAGTCTGGGCCAGCCATTTGAGCAACTGATGAGCCAGACCCTGCTGCCCAAGCTGGGTTTGCACCACACCTATATCCAGGTGCCGGAGTCGGCCATGGCGAACTATGCCTACGGCTACTCGAAGGAAGAGAAGCCCGTCCGGGTCACTCCGGGCGTGCTGGCGGCCGAGGCTTACGGGATCAAGACCGGCTCGGCGGATCTGCTGAAGTTTGTCGAGGCCAATATGGGGTATCAGGGAGATGCCGCGGTAAAAAGTGCGATCGCGCTGACCCACACCGGTTTCTACTCGGTGGGAGAAATGACCCAGGGATTAGGATGGGAGAGTTACGCCTATCCGGTGACCGAGCAGACATTGCTGGCGGGCAATTCACCAGCGGTGAGCTTCCAGGCCAATCCGGTTACGCGCTTTGCGGTGCCCAAAGCGATGGGCGAGCAGCGGCTCTATAACAAGACGGGCTCGACTGGCGGCTTTGGCGCCTATGTGGCGTTTGTGCCCGCCAGAGGGATCGCCATCGTCATGCTGGCCAATCGCAACTATCCCATCGAGGCCAGGGTGAAGGCGGCTCACGCCATCCTGAGTCAGTTGGCTGAGTGATCGGCCGAGTTCAGGGCGTCCAAATTTGACAGTGACGCCGGGGCAACCCCGGCGTCATGCGGGGATGCTCGTCTCCGGCAATCGTGCTGTGGTGGGTTTTGCTTCCTAAATGGCTCGATGATAGGAACAAAATTTCCTGATTGGAATGTACCGATCGCCATCTCTTCACTAGGTGCAGGAGAGGGCCCACCATATAGTTCCCCCCATTGCGGCCCTGTCCGATGTCATGTTCATTACGTTCGTTACCACCTTGGCCCTGCCCACTCTTCGCCTGTTGCTGCTTTCCGGCGGGGCTGGCGGGTCAATCTGCTATGGAGCATCCATGCCTGTATTCCTGTTGTGCAGTTTTCTGATGATCATCCTCTATCCGGTCGGGATCGATCTCTATCTGGTGGCAGTGCCCCAGATTGCCGATACCCTGCAGGCGAGCGAGGCGCAGATCCACACCGCCTTCTCCATCTATCTGTTCGGCATGGCGGCGACCGTGTTGCTGGGGGGAATGATTGCCGATCGCTACGGGCGGCGCTGGGTGGTGCTCGGGGGGGCGCTGATTTTTGTCGTCGCCTCGCTGGTGGCGGGTCATGCCGAAGGGATCTCCCAGTTCTACCTCGGCCGTTTCTGGCAGGGGGTCGGGGCGGGGGCGCTCTATATCATGACTTTTACCGTGCTGCGGGATGTACTGAGTCAGGAGCGGCTGGCGATGGCGCTCTCGATGATCAACGGGGTGATCTGCGTGATCCCGGTGCTAGCGCCGGTGCTCGGTTATCTCATCCTGTCCCATTTTGACTGGCGCGGGATCTTCGTGGCGATGGCGCTGGTGGCGGCCGTCAGCGGTCTGGTCAACCTGCTGCTGCTCAAGGAGACCCGTCCGGCCCGGCAACCGGGGAGTGGCGCGGCGCTGCCCTTTGCCCTGCTGCGCTCGCCGCGCTTTATGTTGCTCTCCCTGCTGACCAGTGCCAGCGTGACCGCCATTCTGGTCTATGTCAGCGTCTCGCCGCTGATCCTGATGAAGGAGTTTGGCTTCACGACCGAACAGTACTCCATCGTGATGATGGTGATGGCCGGGGTGAGTATGTCCACGTCTTTCCTGACCCCCCTGCTGTTGCGCCGTTTGGGCAAACAGAAGGTGCTGGCGGTGTCTCATCTCGCCTATCTGCTGGCGGCGTGCTCACTGCTCGGCAGCTGGCAGGCTGGGGACGATATCCATCTCTTGCTGCCGGGTTTTGCGCTGGTTTGTGTCGGCTTCTCCTGTGGCTTCGGGGTAGCGATGGGAGAGGCGCTCGATGGTTGCCAGCATAACGTGGCCTTTGCCAGCGCCGTGCTCTGCATCATGCAGATCAGCCTCTCCGGCCTCTATATCTGGTTGCTTGGCCGGCTCGGCTTTACTCCGTCCGAGATGCTGATCTATGCCCTGCTGCTGGCAATGCTCAGTTACCTGGCTGTCAAAGGGCTGGTACCATGGCTCGCGGTCCGTGAAGCGCGGTCGCAGGGCTGATGGAAGATGAGAGGGGATATGCGCAACCTGGGTGAACTCGATTTGAACCTGCTGGTGGTCTTCAAGTACCTGATGCAGGAGCGCAGTGTGGCAGGGGCGGCCAAAAAGCTCTGCGTCACCCCGTCGGCGGTGAGCAAGTCTCTGGCCAAGTTGCGGGAGTGGTTTGACGATCCCCTGTTTGTGCGGGTGCGGCAGGGGTTGCAGCCGACCAACCTCTCCCTGACCCTGGAGGAGGAGCTGAAGGTCTGGTTCCAGCTCACCGACAGCATCACCTCGCTCAATAGCGATGCGATCCCCGACGGTGCCCGCTTCACGCTGGTGATGGAGTCCCCCTTCTACATCAGCTTCCTGAGCGATCTGCCCATGACCATCTATGAGAAGTACCCGAAATCGGTGGTCAGGATGCTGGGGTGGGATCACCACTCCCTCAACGACATCGTCAATGGTGATGCGGATCTCGGCTTCTGCGCCCGCGAAACCCATGGCCGCTCCCGGGCCAAGGTCAACCGCTTGCCTTATTACATCGATCACGAGGTGCTGTTTACCGACCGTCCGGTGGTTTTTCTGCGCAAGGATCACCCGCTGCTTGAGCAGAAGTGGTCGCTGGAGAACTTTCTGGCCTGTCCCCAGATCAGCATGGTGTGGGAAGCGAACGATACCTGGGCCCTCGACAGTCTGCTGGAGGATGAGGGGCTGAAGCGGGAGGTGCCCATCATGGTCGCCAGTTTCGAGCAAGCGCTGCATATTGCCTCCCAGTCGAGCCACGAGCTGATCGCGGTGGCCCCCTCCTACTGTGGTGGTTATGCCAGTCGGCATCACGGCAATCTGATCGCCATGCCGCTGCCGCTGCCGGAGAAGCTCTATGCCCAGCTGGAGATCGCCTTCATCCTGTTGTGGCACAAACGGCACAATCAGGATGCCAAGGTGATGTGGCTGCGTAACGAGATCCGGCGACTCTATAACGACGAATTGCCACGCTAATGTGGCCGTGACGATGCCCATTGATTAGCCGGAGCCAGCTGTTTCGGCTTGTTATTGATTATTTAACCGGCGGTGATGATGGCGATGGATTATTTAGTTGCCTGTTTTTTCGCCAAACAATGTCGCAACATTCTTTCTGAAATGGAATGTTCTGACTTCTGCTTTTGCTGTAGACGCCAGCATGGGGCCGTTAGATACTGCGATTCATAACAAGAAAGGCTAACTTGCATTCAATCCCTATTGAGGGGGATGCAAGAGGTCGTACATTAAAATTGGCTTGAACAAACATCATTGCTCTGCGTTAACACGGGAAGTGTGGCAGATGATGCTGATCAAAAAACCTCATCACATATATCATTTTTAATTTTTACGGTCGTGACACTGCCATCCCAATATTGGCGGTGCCATATCTGGCAGTCAAAATTTGATGATATCATTGGCAGCACCAGCAAGGTAGTTTAAATGGTTAATTACAAAACGATCATTATCGTCTGCTTGACGGTTGTTAACTGTAGTTGTGCCAAACAGGTTATTGATGTCAATGCCTCACAGGCATTTATACTTGGTAACGAAAATAGTGTCAATTCGACAGATGTCACTAGCCACTTCTTCTTTTCAGATATTGATATTGGCCTGAGCGAGCCTATAGACGCCGCGGCTATTTGTCATGGTGCTGAAAATATTGTTCGGATTGAAACCAAGCAATCTTGGCTTGACTCTTTGGCTAGCGGAATCACCTACGGTATTTATACCCCACGGGAAGCCAGAATTTATTGTTCCAAAAAATAATAGTGAGAAATTTTCTGATGATGGATAGTCATAAATGGGTATTGTTGGGGGCTTGTATGGCCACCCTGTCTGGCTGTGGTGGCTCAGATGATCATAAATCAACTATAGAAACCAAGGTTGCACCTGTTCCTCATATTTCTGCTGAATCTTCTCAGGAGAATATCATTAAACAAGGTATCACTTTACCACAGCCGGGTATTTATCAGACCGCGCTGCTTACTCAAGGTCATATTCAGAAGATAATAAATAACATTGATAGCCTTGCCATCGTTTATCCCCGTGGTGAACACGAGTTGCGTTGGGATGTTTTGGCTGATGATGGCGACTTCGCCACTTGGTGGATTGGTCGGGCCGAGTTACTGGCCGGTAGCGACAAGCCATCGACGTTGAACCTGACGCGCATTAGCAGAAAGAAAGATGCGGGTAATTTCGTGATGATAAGGGCGATAATGGTGCTGAGTTACAAGCATCACCTTATCAAATACAAAGTAATACCCCTAGCAAAGTGTTATTTAAAAGTTGGCCTGTGATTAATGTGGATGGTATCGCAACCAGATATTCTGCATTTGATTTCTCCAGTACGGGTATTTCTGTCTACAATAATTGGAGTGGTTATGTGGCAATTATTCCGCCTCAGCGTGCCACAATCGGGACTAATATCAGGACTAATAATTGGAAAATAAAATCAGGGCTGGCAACAGAAATGTTGGGAAACATCGATGTTACCAATAATAGTGGTAAGTTAACAGTTGGTATGGAGTTGCCATCGGCTGGGTGCACTGTAGTTGGTAAAGGTGATGTGGATACCAGCAAGCCATTAAGCAAACTGACCTTTACTGGATTTGAAAAATGCAAGTTTGCTATAGATGATGATGCGGGTTGGAGTCAGGCTGATTACAAAAACACAGAGGGTTTAGCTAAAGTAAAAGGTACAGCTATTGCGTATGTGGCCGAATTTAAAGATGAAAAAAATATCGAAAATTTAGTTATCGGATTCCCTGAACTCAATGGCGTAATCTTCAAACTAGCAGATAAATAATTTATTTCTGTAATTTGAGCCACATGAGGTACCGTGTTACCTCATGTGGCTTACCATTGAAGTTATATTGAACAGATAATATCTTTTCTATCAGTCTGAGCTATCCAAGTTCCATCAGTGACGCTTTGCATTAGTTGCCAGTAGTCTTTTCTGTTAATATTCATATTTAACAGAATGCAAATAGGACCAACTGGGGGGACTACCCATTCCCTTTTTTGGCAGAGATAAGTGAATGCTTCTTCTCAGCCAGATAATGGGCCGTATCTGTTGTGGAATGGCCCCCCAGAGCACGCAAGTTGCAAGAGGTTGTATGCGAACACTGAGTGAACTCGATTTGAACCTGCTGGTGGTGTTCAAATATCTGATGGCTGAACGTAGTGCCACGGGTGCGGCTACGCTGCTCGGTGTCACGCCTTCCACTGTGAGCAAGTCGCTTGCCAAATTACGGGTCTGGTTTGGCGATCCGCTGTTTGTGCGGGGACGCAAAGAGTTGCAGCCCACTAATCTGGCCTTTGCCCTCGAAGAAGAGCTGAAACTCTGGTTTCCCCTTACCGAACGGATCGCGTCACTCAATAGCGAGGCCATCCCCGATGGCGCCCGTTTCAGTCTGGTGATGCAATCCCCGTTCTACAACAGCTTGCTCAGTGATTTGCCGATGGCCATCCATGAGAAGTACCCCAACTCTGTGGTCAAAATGCTGGGATGGAACCGCAACTCCCTCAATGACGTTGTCAACGGTGATGCGGATCTGGGGGTCTGTGTCCGCGAGAGTTATAGCCGTTCTCAGCTCAAGCTCAGCAATCTGCCCTATTACATCGATCATGAAGTGTTGTTTTGCGATCGGCCTGTGGTCTTCCTGCGCAAGGATCACCCCCTGCTTCAGCAGGAGTGGTCAATGGAGAATTTTCTCAATTGCCCTCATAGCAGCGTGGTGCTGGAGGTCAAGGAGACCTGGGGGCTGGATCTGCTGCTGGAGGATGAGGGACTGATCCGTAAAGTCCCGGTCATGGTCTCCAGCTTTGAGCAGTCATTGCACATCGCATCCCAGCCTGACAACAATCTGATCGCGGTCGCCCCCTCTTATTGCGCCGGACATGCAGCGAAATATCATCCCAATCTGATCACCAGGCCACTGCCCCTGTCTGAAGCGCTTTATCAGCAGTTGGAGCTCACCTTTATCCTGCTGTGGCATAAGCGTCACAATCAGGACGCCAAGGTGTTGTGGCTGCTCAATGAGATACGACGGCTCTATCACCGGGAGTCGATGCCCGTGGGCAGTCAATAATGGGAGCCGGGGCAAGATGCTCCGGCTTTTTTTGTTGCGTAGTGGCGTGATAGGTCGAGCGTGAACCTCATTGATCCAGAAAGCGTTCCATTCAGCGCCGCATATACACAAATGGGCACTGACTGCACGTCTCGTGTGAAGCTCTTTGCACGAAAAAAATTCATGTAGTTTCATTAGAAAACTTCACTAATTGATGATTTTAAAGTGTGATCAACCATTAAGTTCCTGTATTTCCAGTGATATAGCATGGCAACCTTCGATATGGTGGGGTTAAACATAACCCGCATGAGGTGATCCTCCGCAGAGCGGGTGAGTGAGCCAGCCTCAACGGTCGCCAGTGGTTGCGGTTGTGCCATGCCCCGGCTATCCGGCTACCCGTCGTGTGCGCCGGACCAGAGGAGAGTAAGCATCGAGGTTGATGAACCGGCTTGAGTGAAGGGATGCAGCAAAGGTGAAGCCTGGAGCCCGTAACGGCACAGGGCGACGCCATTCACCCATCCCCCGATAACCCGTGATTGCACCGGTTAGATGAAAAATATCTTTCATCGAACGGGGCGCGTGCACCCGAAAATATCCAGATTGGCAGGCTGACGGTGTCCCCTTTATAGCAATGAGGGATCAGAAAATAGTGAAGCAGCCGCCACCAGATTAATAAAAAATAAACCTCAATAAAGGCAGGTTAATATGCGTCCAGCAACAGCACCCACGGGGTTGTTACAACAACCCAAACCCTTCTTCATGATCTTTTTCGTCGAGCTCTGGGAGCGCTTCGGTTATTACGGCGTGCAGGGGATCCTGGCGGTCTTCTTCGTGCAACAACTGGGATTTTCCCAAGAGCAATCCTTTATTACCTTCGGTGCCTTCTCGGCGCTGGTATATGGCCTGATCTCGGTCGGTGGCTATGTCGGCGACCATGTGCTCGGCACCAAGCGCACCATGGTGCTCGGGGCTATCGTGTTGGTGATCGGTTACTTCATGACCGGTCTCTCTATCTATAATCCCGACCTGATCTTCTACGCGCTGGGCACTATCGCAGTCGGTAACTGCCTGTTCAAGGCCAATCCGGCCAGCCTGCTGTCAAAATGCTACCAGCCAAAAGATCCGCGGCTGGATGGGGCTTTTACCCTGTTCTATATGTCGATCAATATCGGCTCCCTTATTTCCCTCTCGCTTGCGCCAGTGATTGCCGATCACTACGGCTATACCGTGACGTATAACCTGTGCGGGGTCGGGCTGATTATTGCGCTGCTCACCTTCTTTGCCTGCCGCAATATGGTCAAGGATATCGGCTCCGAGCCGGATCACCTGCCGCTCAGTTACAGCAAGCTGCTGCTGGTGATAGCGGGCTCGGTGGCCATGGTGTTTTTCTGTGCCTGGCTGATGCACCACGTGGTGATCGCCAACATGGTGCTGATGACAGTGACCGTCGCCGTGGTGATCGTCTTCTTTCGCGAGGCGTTCAAGCTTGACACCGTCGGCCGTAACAAGATGTATGTGGCCTTCGTGCTGATGCTGGAGGCAGTGCTCTTCTACGTGCTGTACGCCCAGATGCCGACGTCTCTCAACTTCTTTGCCATCAACAACATGCATCACGAGATGCTGGGCATGAGCGTCAACCCCATTAGCTTCCAGGCGCTTAACCCCTTCTGGGTGGTGGTGGGTAGCCCGGTGCTGGCGCTGATCTATACCCGGATGGGCAGCAAGGGGCGGGATCTCACCATGCCGCTCAAGTTCACCCTCGGGATGTTCTTCTGCTCGCTGGGTTTCCTGACTGCGGCCGCCTCCGGTTGGTGGTTTGCTGATGAACAGGGACTCACTTCCCCCTGGTTTATGGTGCTTATCTATCTGTTCCAGAGTATCGGTGAGCTGATGATCAGCGCGCTGGGGCTGGCAATGGTGGCTGCGCTGGTGCCGCAACGGTTGATGGGCTTTATTCTCGGGATGTGGTTCCTGACCCAGGCGATGGCATCCCTGCTGGGGGGCTATGTAGCGACCTTTACCGCCATGCCGGAAGGGATGACGGATCCGCTGCAGACCCTGCCAATTTACACCGGTGTGTTTGGCAAGATCGGGATGGCTACCCTGCTGATTGCGGTAGTGATGGGGCTGATGGTGCCCTGGCTTAACCGGATGATGAATGCGACGCCGACAGAGGCCGAAGGGCTGGTGCCAGGTCAGTCACAGGCGTAATAGGAAGATAGTGCGAGACAAGGCAAGGGCATTGACCCTTGCCTTGTTGTTGATGGCTAGTTGTATTGCTCTTCCATCCAGGCTTCGACGATCAGTTGTGCCGATACCCCGTCCACACTGCCCTTTTCCAGCGCGCGATAGCCGCCCCGCTCAAACAGTCGGGCACGGGCATCCGTGGTGGTGAGTCGCTCATCCTTGAACTCCACCGGCTTGCCGAAGCGGCCATGCAGCCGATTGCCGAATTTGCGGGCCCGTACCGTGATCTCCTGATCGGTGCCATCCATGTTCAGCGGCAGGCCGACCACCAGCAGGTCCGGTTGCCACTCCTTGAGCAGCTTCTCAATTTCGTCCCAGTTGGGGATGCCGTCGTTGGCCTTGAGGGCGCGCAGAGGCTGGGCAGTGCCAGTCAGCTCCTGACCGATGGCGACGCCAATGCTCTTGGTGCCATAGTCAAAGCCCATGATGCTGCGTGATGACATGAAAAAAATCCTCGAAATGCAACGCCAGATGCGTTGCTGGGGTTAGCTGTGACCGATGTCGCTGGAGAGGTGAACCGGGTTCACCCCTATGCTGGCGGCGGCTTGCTGCCAACGTTTGTGAATGGGGGTTTTGAATACCAGATCCGGATTGGGGGGGATCACCAGCCAGGCACCATCGACCAGCTCCTGTTCCAGCTGACCGGCGCTCCAGCCCGCATAGCCAAGGGCTACCAGCCAATGGGCGGGTGCTTCGCTCGTGCCCAGGGTTTCCAGTATATCCTTGGATGTAGTCACCATCATTTCATCCCCCACCTGCAGGGTGGAGCTGAAACCGGGGCGGAAGCTGTGCAGCACGAAGCCGCGATCGGCGTGAACCGGCCCCCCCTGCAACACCGGTTGTTTGAGCTCCGGACTGGCGGGCGGGTTGAGTTTGAGCTGGGTCAGCATGGTTTCCAGCGACATCTCGACCGGAATGTTGACCACCAGCCCCATGGCGCCCTCTTCGTTGTGCTCGCACAGATAGACCAGCGAACGCTCGAAGTAGGGATCCGTCAGGCTTGGCATGGCAAGCAGGAAGTGATTTTGCAGTGTTTGCATAGAGGCCAAATAGTGCAAAGGTCGTTGGGAAGTGAATAGGGCAATTATGGCAGTTCATCACTTTGGGCAAAACCGCTTTTTATCGGGCGCGTCTTGCCCACTCACCAAAAGGTGTGGGAGAGAAGACCATGGAAGGTATTTCAATCAGGCAGAAGTTGATCCTGGGTTGTGTGGTGCCACTGTTGGCACTGCTGGCGTTGCTGGTGGGCGCGAGTCAGGCGATGTCCCAGCTGATGACGGGGATGAACGCCATGTATCAGGGGGAGGTGGTACAGCTCAAGGAGCTCAAACAGATTGCCGATCTCTACGCGGTCAAGGTGATCGATGCGGCCAACAAGGCCAACGTGAGGGGGATTGCACCCGCCCAAGCCAAGGCCGACATGCTGCAGGCGCAGCAGGAGATCGCCCGCATCTGGCAGCAATACAGCGAACAGGAGCGAAGCCCGTCCGAGCAGCAGGAGGCCGCGCGGGTGCAGGCGCTGTTCGGTGCCGCTGACCAGCAGATTGCCGCCGTGGTGGCGGTGCTGGATCAGATGCAGGGGACGGCGCGGGATCAGCTTTCGGCACGCATCATGCCCCTCTACGGGGTGATCGATCCGGTCAGTGACGGGGTGAGTGCGCTGGTGGAGTTCCAGCTCAAAGAGGCGGAGCAGAACATCGGCGAGCTCAACGATCTCAGGCAGCAGCTGTTTCGGCTCTTTATCGTGCTGTTTCTGGTGGGGGCCGCCTGCGTACTCTTCTTCGGCGTCTGGGCCGGACGCAGCGTCAGCCAGCCGCTGGCAGCCATGGGGCAGGTGCTGCGCGGAATGCAGCAGGATCTCGACCTGAGCCAGCAGGCGCCGGTCCTGCGCAAGGACGAGATGGGGGCGCTGGCCCAATCGCTTAATTTGGTGATCAGCCACTTTCGCGGCTTGATTAACCAGATCAACGAGATGGCGGAGCACCTTGCCAAGGAGTCCGCCCGCCTGGCCCATATCGGGGTCGAGAGTCGCCAGCGCTTTGCCCGGCAACAGGGGGAGACCGATCAGACCGCCACCGCCATGAACCAGATGAGCGCGACGGTGGCCGAGGTGGCCAACAGCTCCTCCGGCGCGGCGGATGCGGCCCGTGTGGCGGACGAGAGTGCCCGCCACGGCCATCTGGTGGTAGAGGATGCCATCGCCCGGATGTCGGCGCTGTCGTCCCATATTCAGGACACGGCATCGATGATCACCCAGCTGGCCGACGACAGCCGCGACATCAGCAGCGTGATGGATGCCATTCGCGGCATCGCCGAGCAGACCAACCTGCTGGCGCTCAATGCGGCGATAGAGGCGGCGCGGGCAGGGGATCAGGGTCGCGGCTTTGCGGTGGTGGCCGATGAGGTGCGCACCCTCTCCCAGCGAACCCAGCGTTCGACTGAAGAGATTGGCAAGACCATCGTCAAGTTGCAGCAGGGTGCCAATGATGCGGCCAGCAGCATGGTGCGCGGGCTGGATCAGGTGGAGGAGTCCAACCGCACCGTTCTGGCCTGCGGCAAGGCCCTTGGCGAGATTGTCAGTTCGGTGGAGGTGATCAACGAGATGAACACTCATATCGCCACCGCCGCGGAGGAGCAGAGCAAGGTGGCGGAGGAGATCACCCGCAACGTGGTCAATATCGCCCATATTGCTACCGAATCAACGGCGGCGGCCTCCGAGCTGAACCAGAGTTGCCACGAGCTGGAGCAGCTATCGAGCGATCTCAAGCAGAAGGTGGGGCAGTTCCGCTGTTAAGCCTTCATACCAACGCACACAGCAGGAAACAGAAGAGGCGGCCCTTGGGCCGCCTCTTGTTATGAACCTCTAGTCGGTGCTGGCTCAGGCTTTCGCCAGTCGGCGCTCGATGGCATCCATCAGCATGCCGGTGATATGCACCGGGAAGGCCGCCTCGATTTCGCGGATGCAGGTCGGGCTGGTGACGTTAATCTCGGTCAGGCGATCGCCTATGATGTCGAGCCCGACGAAGATCAGCCCCTTCTCTTTCAGGGTAGGGCCCACCGCACGGGCGATGGCCCAGTCCGCCTCGCTCAAGGGGCGCGCCTCGCCGCGGCCGCCAGCCGCTAGGTTGCCACGGGTCTCTCCCTGGGCCGGGATCCGGGCCAGGCAATAGGGCACGGGCTCGCCGTCCACCACCAGCACCCGCTTGTCGCCGTCCTTGATGGCGGGCAGGAAGGTCTGGGCCATGCAGTACTGGCTGCCGTGGGCGGTGAGGGTCTCGATGATGACCCCCACGTTGGCGTCATCTTCCTTCATGCGGAAGATGGAGGCGCCGCCCATGCCGTCCAGCGGCTTGAGGATGACGTCCTTATGCTTCGCGTGGAAGGCGCGCAGCTTGTCGGCGCGGCGGGTCACCAGCGTGGTCGGGGTGTGTTCGGCAAACCAGGCGGTGTAGAGCTTCTCGTTGGCGTCACGCAGGCTCTGCGGCTTGTTGACGATGAGGCAACCCTCATCCTCGGCCCGCTCCAGCATATAGGTGGCATAGATAAATTCGGTGTCGAACGGCGGATCCTTGCGCATCAGGATCACATCGAGGTTGGAGAGCGGCTGATCCACCACCTCGCCCAGTGTGTACCAGTCGGCATAGTCATATTTGACGGTGAGCGGGCGCATGGTGCCAAAGGCACGACCGGCTTCCATGTAGAGATCCTTCATCTCCAGATAGAACAGCTCATAGCCGCGCTTTTGCGCCTCTTCGAGCATGGCAAAGCTGGAATCTTTCTTGATGTTGATGGCCGAGATGGGGTCCATCACGATGCCGAGTTTAATGGTCATCCGCTGTTCCTTTTTAATGGCTCGATAGGGTTGTAGGGTCGATTAGCGCAGCGTAATCGGCCGCTTGCGGCTGCGTCGATGCCGCCACGCGGCTGGTCGATGCTGCCCTCTGGTATTAAGCGAGATCGCCGAAGCGGCACTGCAGCGCCGTAATGGCGGTCAGGGCGGCGGTTTCGGTGCGCAGCACCCGCGGCCCCAGCAGCATCTCCTTGAAATCCTCTTGCACGGTACGGGCGATCTCGTCGCTGGACAAGCCCCCTTCCGGGCCGATCAGCAGCCGCACCCCGTGCTCGGGGACCGGCAGGGTGTTGATGCTGTAAGGGGCGCGCGGGTGCAGGTTGAGCTTGAGCTCCTGGGTCTCTTCCGCCAGCCAGGCGTCCAGCTCCATGGGCATGCGTACCTCGGGCACTACATTGCGGCCGCACTGCTCGCAGGCGCTGATCACCACCTTCTGCCACTGCTCGCGCTTCTTCTCCAGCCGATCGGCGGGCAGCTTGACGCCACAGCGCTCGGAGAAGAGCGGGGTGATACAGGTAACGCCCAGCTCCACCGATTTCTGGATGGTGAAGTCCATCTTGTCGCCACGGCTGATCACCTGACCCAGATGAATGGCGAATGGGGATTCCACCGATTGGGCATCGCAGTGGTCGATGGTCACTTCCACCGACTTTTTGCCGACGCTGGCGATGGTAGCGGGATATTGATTGCCATCGCCGTTGAACAGCTCGAGCTGCTGGCCCGGCTGCATGCGCAGTACCCGGCCGATATGGTTGGCGCCGTCTTCCGACAGGGCGATGGTCTGGCCAACTTGCAGGGTGGCCGATTCATAGATACGTGGAATGCGCATGGCTGATTGTCAGTCTCTTGCTTGGAAACCCTTCATATCCTGCTGCGAGGCGGCGAGCAAGGCTCACGCGGCAGAGGTGAAGGGCTTCATGATAGGAGGGGCGCTCCCCCTCTCTGGTCAAATGGGGTTATTGGCACTGCTTTTCAATAAAGGGATTGGTATTGCCCTGCAGCGTGCCGATAAGGCGGTTGCGCTCGCACTCCCAGCCTTCTGCCGGGTACTGCCTGTCCCAAGCTTCAAACAGTTTACGCTGTTGCGCCGCCAGACGCAGCCCATACTGCTGGCTCATGTAGAGGTAGGCTCGGGCGATCTGGCCCCGTACCGGCCCCTTGGGCGGTTGCACCCGACGATCCTTGAAATCCACCAGCATCTGGCACTGGCCGTACTGATCCGGCTTGCCGTTCCAGTCGGAGAAGCGGTAGTTGGCCCGATCGCCGTTCACCTCGCCGATGGCGGGGAAGAGGTTGTGCATGTCCCCCTCCATCTTGTTGAACTCGGGGCTCGCTTTTTCGCAGTTCTTGCGACCGCCATCCTGCCAGCACTGCAGCTGGTGGCCGAACTCCCAGGCGGGGACCACGTGCTCCCACTCGATGCGGGCGGCGCGCTTGGGCTGCTTGCGCGGCTCGTAGCCGCAGCTGGCGAGATCCGGGCTCATCTTCTTGCCCTGATAGTTGATGTCACAGCCGCAGTAGAAGGTGGTGGCATTGGGTTGGCTACGATAGAGCTTCACCAGATCCTGCTTGGCTTCGCGAAAGGTCTGGGCGTGCAGGGGCGCGCTGAGCAGCGACAAACCGGCCAGCAGGGTCAGGGCGAGGGAAGAGATGAAATGCATGGGATTCCTTGCAAACGGGATGATAGACGAACGATGGCGGGCACCCTAACACAGGGGCGCGACACAGGCTGGCTTACTGTTGGGGCTCCGGCCGTTCCCGCTCCAGCGGCTGCTTGCAGCGGCGACAGTGATAGCGGGCCTCGCCACGCACCACCTTGTTGTGGCGGCGTATCGACAGCTGATGCTGCTGGCATTGGCAGCGATAGGGCACGGTGCGCTGGGCCAGAACAGCCAGATCGAAGCTGTGGGTGGTTCTGGGCTCAAGGCCGAACACCTCCCGCATCACCGACTGCCACTGCTTGCCGTGAGGCAACACCCGGTTTTTGCCACGCCCTTCACCGCTATGTTCACCCCAAAGGGCGTGAACCAGCAGATGGGCCACCTCGTGGGGCACCACCTCATCCAGAAACGCCTGTTGGTTGGCCTGATAGAGGGCAGAGTTGAAGCGCAGCTCCCAGGTTTGCAGCCGCGCCGATCCCGCCGCCCGGCCCCGCATATTGCAGTAGATCCGCGGGCGGGGAAAGGTGCGGCCAAGGCGCGCCTCGGCCTGCACAAAACAGGCTTCTACGCGTTGTTGCAGCAGGGCGACAAGCTGGGCAGGAGTGGCAGACATCAACATCTCGTCAGGTAGCGGATAAGCAAAAGGGGAGCCAGGCTCCCCTTTTATCACAACAGCGAGCCTTACAGGCCAGCGGCGGAACGCAGCAGTTCGGCCTTGTCGGTCTGCTCCCACGGGAACTCGTCGCGACCGAAGTGACCGTAGGCAGCAGTGGCCTGGTAGATCGGGCGCTTCAGATCCAGCATCTGGATCAGGCCATACGGACGCAGCTCGAAGTGCTCGCGTACCAGTTTGACCAGCAGATCCTCGGCGACCTTGGCAGTACCGAAGGTTTCGACGCTGATGGAGGTCGGCTCGGCCACGCCGATGGCGTAGGAGATCTGGATTTCACAGCGATCGGCCAGACCGGCGGCAACGATGTTTTTGGCAACGTAGCGGGCGGCGTAGGCAGCAGAGCGATCAACCTTGGACGGATCCTTACCGGAGAAGGCGCCACCACCGTGACGGGCCATGCCGCCGTAGGTATCGACGATGATCTTGCGACCAGTCAGACCACAGTCACCCATCGGGCCGCCGATAACGAAACGGCCGGTCGGGTTGATGAAGTATTTGGTGTCCTTGTTGACCCACTCGGCCGGCAGCACCGGCTTGATGATCTCTTCGCGCACCGCTTCAACCAGATCTTTGTGGCTGATGGATTCGGCGTGCTGGGTAGACAGCACCACGGCATCCACACCGATGATCTTGCCTGCGTCGTCGTAGGCGAAGGTCAGCTGGCTCTTGGCATCCGGACGCAGCCACGGCAGGGTGCCGTTCTTGCGCACTTCAGCCTGACGCTTCACCAGCAGGTGAGAGTAGGTGATGGGGGCGGGCATCAGCACGTCGGTTTCGTTGGTGGCGTAGCCGAACATCAGGCCCTGGTCGCCAGCGCCCTGCTCCAGCGGATCGCTGCGGTCAACGCCCTGGTTGATATCCGGGGACTGCTTGCCGATGGCATTCAGCACAGCGCAAGAGTCAGCGTCGAAGCCCATGTCGGAGTGGGTGTAGCCGATGTCACGCACGGTATCACGCACGATCTCTTCGATATCAACCCAGGCAGAGGTGGTTACTTCGCCGGCCACCATGACCATACCGGTCTTGACCAGGGTCTCACAGGCGACACGGGCCTTGGTATCTTGCTTGAGGATGGCGTCCAGTACCGCATCGGAGATCTGGTCCGCAATCTTGTCGGGATGGCCTTCGGAGACCGACTCGGAAGTAAACAGCTTTGCCATGATGGGAGTCTCAGCTTGTCTGGGTTATCGCCACAGCAATAACCGGGTGAATGGGATGGTGTAGAGGTATCTACATCTGGACGTCTATTTTAATTAGCGCCCCCCGCGATTGCCAGCACTATTTTGTCGTGGCATCGCAAGCCAGCTACTAATGGCTCCTTGCTATCCCCAAGGGGGTGGAAATCAAACGTTTGCATCTGTTCTCTTTAGTCAAAAGCAGCCAAGAAAAGCGATTGTCCTCCCAAAGCCACTTTATTCGTCCAGATAACATTTGCACGCCGCGCGCCCTGCTGGGACAATAACGCGCCTTAATCTTGGCCATCAAATGAAGCAATCGCAGGAGATTCAGATGCCTTCTCGTAAAGAGCTTGCCAATGCCATTCGTGCATTGAGTATGGATGCCGTTCAAAAAGCCAACTCCGGTCACCCGGGCGCCCCCATGGGAATGGCGGATATCGCCGAAGTGCTGTGGCGTAGCCACCTCAGACATAACCCGAACAACCCCAAGTGGGCCGACCGCGACCGTTTCATCCTCTCCAACGGCCACGGCTCCATGCTGCTGTACTCCCTGCTGCATCTCTCCGGTTATGACCTCTCCATCGACGATCTGAAAAACTTCCGCCAACTGCACTCTCGCACCCCGGGTCACCCGGAGTACGGTTATGCACCGGGCGTTGAAACCACCACTGGCCCGCTGGGTCAGGGCATCACCAATGCCGTGGGTATGGCGATCGCCGAAAAAGCCATGGCTGAGCAGTTCAACCAGCCGGGCCACGACATCGTTGACCACTACACCTACGCCTTCATGGGCGACGGCTGCCTGATGGAAGGCATCTCCCACGAAGCGTGTTCCCTGGCAGGTACCCTGCAACTGGGCAAACTGATCGCGTTCTGGGATGACAACGGTATCTCCATCGACGGTCACGTTGAAGGCTGGTTTACCGACGACACCGTCAAGCGTTTCGAAGCCTACGGCTGGCACGTTATCCCGGCTGTTGACGGTCACAGCCCGGAAGCCATCAATGCCGCCATCGAAGCCGCCAAGGCCGAGACCGGCAAGCCGACCCTGATCTGCTGCCGCACCATCATCGGTTACGGTTCACCGAACAAATCCGGTTCTCACGACTGCCACGGCTCACCGCTGGGCAACGACGAGATCGCCGCTGCTCGCGCGTTCCTGAAGTGGGACCACGCACCGTTCGTTATCCCGGCCGACATCGCTGCCGAGTGGAACGGTCAGGAGAAGGGCGCCAAGCTGGAAGCTGACTGGGCTGCCAAGTTCGCCGCCTATGAAGCCGCTCACCCGACTCTGGCTGCCGAATTCAAGCGCCGTACCACTGGCGAGCTGCCTGCCAACTGGGCTGCCGAATCAGCCAAGATCATCGAAACCCTGCAGGCCAACCCGGCCAAGATCGCAACCCGTAAAGCGTCCCAGAACTCTCTGGAAGCGTTTGGCAAGCTGCTGCCGGAGTTCATGGGTGGTTCTGCCGACCTGGCGCCGTCCAACCTGACCATGTGGTCCGGTTCCAAGTCCCTGACCAACGACGATGCCTCCGGCAACTACATCCACTACGGTGTACGCGAGTTCGGCATGTCCGCCATCATGAACGGTATCGCCCTGCACGGTGGTTTCATCCCCTACGGCGCTACCTTCATGATGTTCATGGAGTATGCCCGCAACGCCCTGCGTATGGCCGCCCTGATGAAGCAGCGCGTCATCTTCGTTTACACCCACGACTCCATCGGTCTGGGTGAAGATGGCCCGACTCACCAGCCGGTTGAGCAGATCGCGTCCCTGCGTCTGACCCCGAACATGAGCACCTGGCGTCCGTGTGACCAGGTTGAATCCGCGATCGCCTGGAAGCACGCCATCGAGCGTACCGACGGCCCGACCTCGCTGATCTTCTCTCGTCAGAACCTGGCTCAGATGGACCGTACTGCCCAGCAGCTGGCCGACACCGCCAAGGGTGGCTACGTGCTGAAGGATTGCGCCGGTACCCCTGAGCTGATCCTGATCGCCACCGGTTCCGAAGTGGAACTGGCTGTTGCCGCCTATGAGCATCTGACTGCCAAGGGCCGTGCCGTGCGCGTGGTCTCTCTGCCTTGTACCGATGTGTTCGACGCTCAATCCGCCGAGTACAAAGAGTCCGTCCTGCCGTCTTCCGTCACCAAGCGTGTGGCCATCGAAGCAGGCATCGCTGACTACTGGTACAAGTACGTCGGTTTCGGCGGCAAGATCATCGGTATGACCACCTTCGGTGAGTCCGCGCCGGCCGAGCTGCTGTTCAAGGAATTTGGCTTTACCGTGGAAAACGTGGTTGCGACCGCTGAATCCCTGTAATTGCTGATTGCTTGGTTTTGAACTGAAAAGCGCCTCCCTTGGGAGGCGCTTTTTTTTACACGACAAAAATTGTATGCCTGCTTAGGGCTTCTGAGTTTATGTAATTCAAATTAAATAATGACAAAGATTTCAAAAGCAAATAAAGAGGCTTCATACAAGGCCCCTCTAGCACTATATTAGGTATCAGTTTTGATATATTTAATATCATTACTATGAGATGGAAATTAGAGTGTTAATGAACTCTGAAATTTTCAAAGCCTATAATTTGGGAGTATTTAGATGCCTTGCCAATGTTGTGGTAAACAGTTGAATATCGGAGTTTTACATAAGCACGATGAACTAGGTAATGAATACAAGTCCTGCCCTCGGTGCTCTGACACAAATGGTAGTGAACATGTTTTTCATCGTCATCCAGAGGCTTTTGGCCAAACGCCTGCACGTAAGACACCTACTAACCCTCAGGGTGATCAGAGTTATTGCGTCGATTGCCGGACATTAGACCCAGGTGCTCCATCAACGGTATACTTGAATGGTAAACCCTGTAGTTTTTTTAAGTAGAGAAAATGAATCTATTTCGTGATGATGCTGTGAAATGGTTGTCAACGCTTGCGGATGCAAGCGTTGATCTTGTTATAACGGATCCTCCATATGAGTCTTTAGAGAAACACCGGAAAATTGGGACAACAACTCGCCTTAAAGTAAGTGATGGATCAAGTAATCAATGGTTTGATATTTTCCCAAATGAACGCTTCGAAAGCTTATTTTTAGAGCTTTATCGAGTGTTAAAGAAAAACTCACATTTTTATCTATTCTGTGATCAAGAGACTATGTTTTATGTAAAACCAATTGCGGAAAAAGTTGGTTTTAAATTTTGGAAGCCAATCGTCTGGAATAAAATGGCAATTGGAATGGGGTATCATTATCGAGCCAAATATGAGTTTATTCTTTTCTTTGAAAAAGGAAAAAGAAAATTAAATGACTTAGGCATCCCTGATGTTTTGGAGTGTAAGCGTGTTCATCGTGGTTATCCCACGGAGAAGCCAGTTGCATTATTGGAGACTCTTATCTCACAGAGTTCTAGCCATGGCGATCTGATAGTAGATCCATTTTTTGGTTCTGGTTCGACTTTAGTTGCAGCTAAAAATATTGGTAGAAATGCTATGGGATGTGATATTTCAAATTTAGCTCACGAGCATTTCCATAAGCGAATGGAAAATTATTTACATGACAACTAAATATCATGTTTCTATTTAAGTTCGTAGGTTCGATTAGCGAAGCGTAATCGGACGTTCGCGTTTTTTAAGTTGATGCTATAAAAATTAATATCACTTCGTTTTATCAAAAAAGAGACCGGCTATCAGCCGGTCTCTTTTTATTATTTAAAACAAACCTTACGCCTGCGGCGGGGTACTTTCCGCGTTGGACATCACCGCATCAATTTGCACCAAGGCACCGGCGGGCAGTTCGCTCACCCCGAATACGGTGCGGGCAGGCAGATAACCCGGGAAGTATTTGGTGTAGACGGCGTTGACCGCATCCAGATCCGCGATATTGCCGAGCTGGATATTGACCTTGACGATATCGTCCATCACATGGCCGATGCTCTCCACAATCGCCTTGATATTGCTCAGGCACTGGGCGGTCTGCTCTTTGACGCAGCCAGTCAGGATCTTGCCGGTGGCGGGGTCAATCGGCAGTTGCGCAGACAGATGGTTGTAGTGGGAGAAGGCGACGGTCTGGCAATGGAGCGGGCTGCGTGGTGCCTTGTCGGTATTGCGGGCGCTGATCACCAGATTGTGTCTGTCTTCCACCAGTTGTGGCGGGGTGCCGTCACCGTGGGAGATGACCGCATCCATCTGCACCCGTGCCCCCATGGGCAGGGCGGCGGCACTGACCACCGAGCGGGCGGGCAGATAGGCCACGGCGCGGGCGATGGCGGAGTCGGGGAAGAAGGTGGTGTAGACCTCGTTGACGGCCTCCAGATCGGCCAGATCGGTCAGATAGACGGTCACCTTGACGATATCGTCAAACGGCACGTCGATGCTCTCCAGCACCGCCTTGATATTGCGCAGGCACTGGCCCGCCTGCTCCTTGATGCCACCGGCAACCAGCTGGCCCGAGGCGGCCTCGACCGGCAGCTGGGCGCCGATATTGTTGTAGTGGGAGAAGGCCACAGTATGGGTGGAGAGCGGGTTGTGCGGCGCCTTGTCGCTATTGCGGGCCAGTTTAACCAGCGGGCAAGGATCTTGCGGGAAGGTACCTTCGCCGTTGGAGATGATGGCATCGATCTGCACCAGCGCGCCCAGCGGCAGGGCGGCGACGGCGAGGGTGGTGCGGGTCGGCAGATAGCCCGGGAAGAATTCGCGATAGACGGCGTTGACCGCCTCCAGATCCGCCATCTCTTTCAGGAAGATGGTCGCTTTGACCATATCGTCCATCACATGGCCGATGCTCTCGATGATCGCCTTGAGGTTGCTCAGGCACTGTCTGGCCTGCGCAGTGACATCGCCACTCACCATCTTGCCGGTGGCCGGATCGACCGGCAGCTGGGCGGAGATATTGTTGTAATGGGAGAACGCCACCGTTTGGGTGCAGGGGCCCAGATCCTGGGGTGCATGGGTGGTATTTCTTGCCGACTTGATGATGGTGCCACTCATAGATATGCCTCTTTTTAATATTTGTTGTTAATTCAGGTACAGGTTGACCCCATCTTGTTGTGCGCCATGGCCACTGCGCCAGCGGCGGCATCCCCGGTTATTATTTGTGATCCACTCAATAGCTGAGAGGGATAAGAGAGGAAGAGACAGGGTAGATATTTCAGACAGGGCGATTCTATGAGTGGCTATCAGGGGTTGCAAACCACGGATTGCATTTCTATGAGATGGCTCAACGCTCGCAAATTTAATGTGATTGCTATTCAATTCACGCTGAATAATCACCCGTTTGCCCGCCAATGGCCCTGCATCGAGCAGTAGCCCAGTCAGGGCGGGTGTTGGGGCGCAAGCCTTGGCAGAACAGGGCTGTGAATAAAGGGTTAACGCCATGCATCAGCCTGCCAGCAAACGGCATTACGGTGCATAGATATGTATTTTATGTTTTTTTAATCCTCTATCTTCAATCGTGGAAATATGCTAGCTGCCATTTATGTTGCAACGGCTAAAGATGTGGCTGGAATATAATTCAAATATTTGCATGAGCGGCAAATGGATAATTATCTGGCAGTCACAGTATGGCCGCAGATGTGAGGCGATTTTATCTCGCGATATATAGTGAGATATTCCATAAGATTGCAGCAAAAAATATGGGCCTCATGGTGCGTAATGGAAAGCGCAGGAAAATGGCGGGTTGTCATGGCGAGTTGGAGGGCAGGGTGAGCGAGCCATTCAGGCCGAGCTTTCACAACCCCGAGCGCAAAGCCGACCCGATAAAGCGCAGTCCCGATAAAGAGGTCGGGCACCATCCAACGCAACAGCCCCGAACTTGGTCAGATCGGGGCTGTTGTGGGGCTGCTGTGGGTCTATGAGGGGGCGAACGACCGTGGTTGGCAGGGGTTATCCCGCGGGATAGAGGGCCCCCAGCACGGCCGGACGGCTGGCGCCGGTCACTGCGGGCAGGTTGCCCGGCTTGCGGTGGACAAAGCACATCGCCAGCCAGGCAAAGGCAGCGCCTTCCACCCAGTCGGGGGCCAATCCCAGCTCGGCAGTGCTGGCGATGCGCCATGCAGGCAGCAGGCTGGCCAGCTCCTTTAGCAGCGGGGCGTTATGGGCGCCGCCGCCGCAGGCAAACAGCTCGGCTTTCGGCTGGCTGGCACCGACTGACTCGGGCCGGGCGGGCAGTTGGCGGGCGATGCTGTGGCAGGTGAGCGCCTGCAGGGTACGCTGCACATCCACGGGGGCGTAGTCTGTGCCTGCCAGCTCGCCATCGAGCCAATCGAGGGTGAACATCTCCCGTCCGGTGCTCTTGGGGGCGGGGGCGGTGAAATAGGGGTGGGCCAGCAGCGTGTCCAGCAGCGCCGGGATAGGCTTGCCGCTGGCGGCCCATTGGCCTCCGGCGTCATAGCTGCCGCCGTGTGGTTGATGGCGGCGATACCAGCCATCGAGCAGGGTGTTGGCCGGGCCGGTATCAAAACCATAGACCCCGCCAGGATTGCCCGGCAGCACCGAGATATTGGCGATACCGCCGAGGTTCAGCACCACCCGCAGGGCGCCAGGCTTGGCAAACAGCGCCTGATGGAAAGCGGGCACCAGCGGCGCTCCTTGCCCACCGAGGGCCATGTCCATGGTGCGAAAATCGGCGATCACGTCGATGCCGGTCAGGGCGGCCAGCAGGGCGGCATTGCCGATCTGCAGAGTAAAGCCGAGCTGGGGGCGGTGGCGGATGGTCTGGCCGTGGCTGCCGATGGCGCGAATATCGGCGGGCGTGAGGCCCGCCTTGGCCAGCAGCGCCTGGGTCGCAGCGGCAAATTCCTGCGCAATCAGATTGTCGGCCACCCCCATGCGGTCGATTTCGTTGTCGCTCGGGGTGCAGAGGGCATGCAGTGTGCGGGCGGTCTCTTGCGGCCAGGGGTGACAAAGCGCCGCTTCGACCCGCAGTTCATCCCCGTCGATCATCACCAGTACGGCGTCGATACCGTCCATGCTGGTGCCTGACATCAATCCGATATAGCGTTCAGCCATTGGCTCTCCTCACTTGCTGACCGGGATACTCCGGTTCCCGACACCCATCCGATATGGCGCTCAGCCATGCGTTCACTTCAATGGGGTTGCCAGGCGCGGGCTCAATAAAAGGGGCTGGCAGGGCCTTCACCCTGCCAGCCCTGATGGCTCAGTTGCCGCGACTATCCCGCCTGTTCTGGGCCAGTTGCAGCTCGGGCTTGTCGAGTTTGGCTAGTTGCGGCATCGCCAGCTTCCTGAAGTTGGCCAGCTCGCGCCCGCTCAGGGTCTCTGCCTGCGGCAGGGTGAGGGTGCGCGGGTTCTTGTGAATGCCGCCCACCACAAATTCATAGTGCAGGTGCGGGCCGGTGACGCGGCCGGTGCCACCCAGGGTGCCGATGGTCTGCCCCTGCTTCACCCGCTGCCCCTTGTTGACGGTGCGTTTGGAGAGGTGCAGGTACTTGGTCACATAGTTGCCGGCATGCTTGATAAAGACATAGTTGCCGTTGAACTGGTTGTAACCGGCGGCCACCACGCTGCCGGAGCCCGCCGCCATGATGGGGGTGCCCACCGGCGCCACATAGTCGATGCCGTTATGGGGGCGGATCTTGCCGGTCACCGGATGGAGGCGGCGCGGGTTGAAATTGGAGCTGATGTATTTGAAGTTGACCGGCGCACGCAGGAAGCTCTTGCGCATTGCCTTCCCTTCCGGGGTGTAGTAGTTGCCATCTTCATTGAGCACGGCGCGGTAGGCGGTGCCCTGGTTGACGAACTCGGCCGCCAGAATATCGCCGGAGGCAACCCGCTCGTCGTCGCGGAACTTGTCTTCGTAGACCACCCGGAAGCTGTCCCCCGGTTGCAAGTCCTGGGCAAAGTCGATATCCCAACCGAAGATGGCGGCGAGATCCATGATCTGATCTTCCGTCATCCCCGCGTCCACCGCAGCACCCCAGAAGCTGGAGCGGATCTCGCCTTTGCTCACCTGTTCGCGGGTGTCGAGGGCGATCTTGACGTTGCGGGCGACAAATTCCTCATCCTTGCGAACTACCTTGAGCGCCTGCTCCAGACTGTGGGGGTAATAGAGGCTGTTTAGCTCGCCATGTTCGGTGAGCTTGAAGGTGAGCTCCTGCCCAGGTTGCAGCATCCGCAGGGGATCGCTGCCGTCGAGCTGATCGATCAGGTGCAGATCCGTGGTGCTCAGGCCAATGCGCTGGAAGATCACCCCCATGTTGTCGCCACGGCGCACCTTCACCTGTTTGGTGATATAGCGCGGCTTGGGTGGGGTGACGGGCCGGGCGGCCTCGGCCTCGGCCGTTAGTTCGTCGTTCAGTGCGTTGTCGTTAGCCGGTTCCCGCAGGGCAATCTCGTTGCCGTTTTCATCGACCCGTGTTGCTACCGCCTGTTCGCTTGGCCAGGCAGCCAGCATCATGATCATGATGCTTAAAATTAGCACCATCTTGCGGTGCCAGTGGGGGAGGGAGTTGAAGGCGTGCCAAATAACCATGAGAAGCAGATGAAGTCGGGCAGAATGGACGGATTTTACAGCCTTTCCAATTGGCCCGCCATTCCAGTAATATGTTTGGCCCTGTGGAATCGTGATTGGAGAGTCAAAAAATGTCCCAGCTCGAGGTGGCGCTAGCCGAGATCAAGCGCGGAGCGGAAGAAATTCTGGTTGAAGAAGAACTTGTCGCCAAGTTGAAGGAAGGGCGCCCGCTGCGCATCAAGTTGGGCATGGACCCGACGGCCCCCGACATTCACCTGGGTCATACCGTGATCCTCAACAAGCTGAAGACCTTCCAGGATCTGGGCCACGAGATCATCCTGCTGATCGGCGATTTCACTGCCATGGTGGGTGATCCCTCCGGCAAGAACAGCACCCGTCCGCCGCTCTCCGAAGAGGCCATCAAGCACAACGCCCTCACCTATGCGGAGCAGGCGTTCAAGATCCTCGATCCCAAGAAGACCCGCATCGAGTACAACTCCAGCTGGCTGGGCGAGCTGGGCGCGACCGGCATGATCAAGCTGGCGGCCAAGCAGACCGTGGCCCGCATGATGGAGCGCGACGACTTCAAAAAGCGCTACACCGGCGGCCAATCCATCGCGATTCACGAATTCCTCTATCCGCTGCTGCAAGGCTATGACTCGGTCGCGCTGAAGGCGGACGTCGAGCTCGGCGGTACCGATCAGAAGTTCAACCTGCTGATGGGCCGCGAGCTGCAAAAAGATGCCGGCATGGCTGCCCAGTGCGTGCTGATGATGCCGCTGCTGGTGGGTCTGGATGGCGTCAAGAAGATGTCCAAATCCGCCGCCAACTACATCGGCGTACACGATGCCCCGGGCGAGATGTTCGGCAAGATCATGTCCATCACCGACGATCTGATGTGGAACTACTACGAGCTGCTCTCCTTCCGTCCGCTGGCTGAAATTGAAGGGTTCAAGGCGGGCATCGCTGCCGGTACCCTCAATCCGCGCGACGTGAAGATCTGGCTGGCCAAAGAGATCATCACCCGCTATCACGACGAAGCGGCGGCCGAAGCGGCCCACGAAGATTTCACCCAGCGCTTCTCCAAGAACGCCATTCCGGACGAGATGCCGGAAGTCGAGCTGGCACTGGAAGGCGAAGGGCTGGCCATCGCCAACCTGCTGAAAGAGGCCGATCTGGTGGCCACCACCTCCGAAGCACTGCGGATGATCAAGCAGGGCGCGGTCAAGGTAGATGGCGAGAAGCTGGAAGATGGCAAGGCACTCATCGGTGCCGGTATCGCCGTCTATCAGGTTGGCAAGCGCAAGTTTGCCCGAGTGACGGTCAAGTAAGCCCTGATCGCTCAGCCCGCGCTGACGGGTCATCCAGTCTGATGCGTTGAATAAGAGAAGCCTCCCTTGCGGAGGCTTCTCTGTATGTACGAGATGGGCGGGAAGCGCAGATAACAAAACCGGCATCAGGGGATGCCGGTTTTATATTGTTTTGCGGGATTGGCGGTCTTAGCGGGCCAGCTGGACGGCGGCGCGTGCGCGGGCCGGTTGCGGATGGCGCTTGGCTTTTGGTGCGCAGGCCACTTTCAGGCGCAGCCACTCGCGCCACAGCAGCCAGCAGAGCGGCAGGGTGAGCAGCAGCACGGTGGCGGGCTGGGCCATCAGCACACCGTCACGGCCCCACTGCTGTGGCAGCAGGAAGATCAGCGGCAGCAGCAGTACGGTTTTGGCGATGGAGATGAGCAGCGCCTGCCGGGTGCGCGCCATGGATTGCAGCAGCACGATGCCGAACATGATGATCCCCTCCAGCGGAATGGCGCCGAGGTTGAGGGTCAGGCTGCTGATGGCGGCGGCCAGCAGTTCGGGATCCTTGTCGCCGGTATAGAGCATGGCGACCTGTCCCGGCAGCAGCTGGATGGTGAGCCACACCAGCATGCCGTAGATAAAGGTGAACTTGAGCCCCATCTCCATCAGGTACTTGAGGTTGCGATGGCGCTTGGCCCCCGCCGCCTTGCTGATGAGTGGCTGAATGCCGAACGCCAGCCCCTGCAGAATGACGATAAAGACCGCTTCGGTGTAACCGGCCACGGTAAAGCCCGCCAGATCCTTCACATTGCCATACACCATCAGCTGGCTGTTGTGCAGCATCAGCAGCAGGCCGAGGTTGAACTGGGCAATCAGGCTCGGCAAACCGGTAAAGAGCAGGTTCGGCATGGCGGGGAGGTTAGGCACCAGATCCCGCCAGCTGAGGCGCAGCCGGGCCCAGGGGGTAAAGAAGTAGCCAAGGCCGATCAGGCTCACGGCGCCTTCTGCCATCAGGGTGGCTTGCGCGGTACCGATCAATCCCAGCCCCAGCCGACCCACCATGATGTAGTTGAGGATGATGTTGAGCACGGCGCCGCTGCTCACCAGCACCATGGCCAGTTTCGGGCGGCCATCGTTGCGCAGCAGATAGGGGACCGCCAGATTGCTGGCCAGCAGCAGGGTGCCGCCGCCGATCCAGGTGAGGTAGTCACTCGCCTGTTTCCAGGTCTCGGTGCCCTGTTCAATCCCCAGCCCCAGCAGGATATCGGTGTGGGTGTAATAGAGCAGACCCGGCGCAACTACCCCGAGTCCGGCCAGCAGCCAGAGGGCGTTGACCAGCGCCTGACGGGCCAGCGTGTCGTTTTTCGCCCCTTGCTGGAAGGAGATGGCGGTGGCCGCCCCCATGCTGATCATGGCGGCCAGTCCGATCAGCACCATGATGACCGGATAGACCAGATTGATCCCGGCGAGGCCAGCGGCACCGACATAGTGGCCGACGAAGATGCCGTCGACGAGGTAGTAGGCCCCCGAGACCAGCATGGCAAGAATGGAGGGGAGGGCATAAGCCCAGAAGCGACGGGTCATGGCCCGTTGCCGCAGTGTTAAATAGGCAGACATATCTGTTCTCTCGGGGAGCTCGAATATCGAACAGCTAGTCTAGATTAATACTTATTTGGTGATAATCAGGGTTTCACTTGATGAATTGCTGAGTATTGCTCACTAATCCGGGATTTTGGTAGTGAGCCTTGAGCATGTCGATCAGGATGCGCAGGCCGCTGCCCAGCTGGTGCCGACTGGGATAGAAGAGGTAAAAACCGGCAAAGGTGGGGCACCAGGGCTCCAGCACGGTGAGCAGTTTCCCCTCCGCGACCTTTTGACTCACCTCCTCTTCCAGACAGTAGGCCAGCCCCAGCCCCGCCTCGGCGGCCCCGAGATAGAGGGCCGGGGTGCTGGTGGTGAGCGGCCCGGTCACCTCGATCTCCAGCATGTTGCCGTCGGCGGCAAAGGCCCAGCGATAGTGGTGGTGCGGGGTGAGGCGATAGCCGATACAGGCGTGGCGACTCAGCTCGCTCGGGTGCTCCGGCGTACCGTGCTCGGCCAGATAGGCGGGGGAGCCCACCACCAGATAGCGCTGGGGCGAGCCGAGGGGAATGCCGATCATCTCCTTGGGCAGCAAGTCCCCATAAAAGAGTGCCGCATCATACCCATCTTCAATCAGGCGGGGCATCAGCTCCTGCTCCACCACCTCCACCTGCATTCTGGGATAACGGCGCAGATAGTCGATCAGCACAGGTGCCAGCAGGCTGTCGATGGCGCCACGGGGGGCGCAGAGCTTGAGTCGTCCCACCGGTTCGTCGCTGTTGCGGGCCAGCTCGCTGAGCGCCTCTTCCAGGGTATTGAGGGTGGGGAGCAGCTGCTTGAGCAGCCGCTGGCCCGCGTCGGTCGGCACCACGGCGCGGGTACTGCGGTTGAGCAGCCGCACCCCCAGCCGCTCTTCCAGTCCTTTCAGGCTATGGCTGAGGGCAGAGGCGGAGACCCCGAGTTCGAGGGCGGCCTTGCTGAAACTGCGGTGGCGGGCGACGGCGGCAAACACCGCCAGTTCGGCGAGATCGGTACGGGTAATGGTCATCATCAATCAACAAAAAGGCGTGAGTCCCAAGGGTACGCCATGGGCGTGCTGCACACAATCCGTCCGGAATGGATGGCTTGTTGCGCAAATGTAGCGACTCGCAGGCCATTGATTCCAGTGAAACTAAGTTGAATTGTTAAAAAAAACTCACAATAAGGCGCTTCTAGTGTGATCTTGGTCGTCCGAAAGGCGACCCGAATCAAACTTTGGTTGATTAATTCAAAAAAACGCTGTGATTAATAGGGGCATTTAATTAAAGTCAGCCCATCAAGAGTGGTGCGCGTTAATCGGTTGTTAAGTGAGACGAGCGCCGACCCTCAGGGTCAAAATCTCGCACTGTTGTTTGTTGCGGTCTTGTTGTCACAAGGAGTGATGGCCAGGTTGCCGGGGTGCGAGAGGTTAATAACAAGGACGGACAGCAGGCGTTCCAGGGAGAGGGAACCGGGCCAAGGGCCCGAACAAACAAGAATCCCATTTTTCCTAGATGACAGGAACAACATATGTCTGACATGAATATTGCAGCTGATGGTCGTTTAGCCAGCAACACTTCCCGTGGCATCAACAAGGCCGATGTGGTCTGGATGCTGGGTCTGTACGGTACCGCGATCGGTGCCGGTGTGCTCTTCCTGCCAATCAACGCCGGTGTAGGTGGCCTGTGGCCGCTGGTTGCCATGTTGATCCTGGCCCTGCCGCTGACTTTCTTTGCTCACCGTGGTCTGGCCCGCTTCGTGCTGTCCGGCTCTACCCGTGATGGCGACATCACTGAAGTCGTAGAAGAGCACTTCGGCAAGACCGCAGGCAAATTCATCACCCTGCTCTACTTCTTTGCCATCTACCCGATCGTACTGATGTACTCAGTCGCTATCACCAACACCGTCGAGAGCGTGATTGTTCACCAGCTGGGCATGTCTGCACCTCCCCGTGCCGTCCTGTCACTGGCGCTGATCCTCGGTCTGATGGCAGTTGTTCGTCTGGGCGGCCAGGTTATCGTCAAAGCGATGAGCGTGCTGGTATTCCCGTTCGTGATCACCCTGATGGGCCTGGCGTTCTACCTGATCCCGCATTGGAATGGTGCCATCATCACTGAAGCTCCGGCGCTGTCCGACGCCTTCAACGGTGACTTCATCAAGACCCTGTGGCTGGCTATCCCGGTTATGGTGTTCTCCTTCAACCACTCCCCGATCATCTCCTCCTTCGCGGTGGATAACAAAGGTCGTTACGGTGAAGGTGCAGAGAAGAAGTGCAGCAACATCCTGCTGGGCGCCCACGTCATGATGGTAATGACCGTTATGTTCTTCGTGTTCAGCTGCGTACTGAGCCTCTCTCCGGCTGACCTGGCTGCTGCCAAAGAACAGAACATCTCCATCCTGTCCTACCTGGCCAACCACTTCGACAACGCGGTTATCGCCACTGTGGCTCCGTTGATCGCCATGGTTGCCATCAGCAAATCCTTCCTGGGTCACTACCTGGGTGCGCAAGAAGGCATGAACGGCCTGATGGCCAAGGCGCTGCGTGAAAAGGGCAAGAACGTTGACACCAAGCAACTGAACAAAATCACTGCCGTGTTCATGATCCTGACCACCTGGGCCATCGCCACCATCAACCCGAGCATCCTCGGCATGATCGAAGACCTGGGCGGCCCGATCATCGCAATGCTGCTGTTCCTGATGCCGATGTACGCCATCGCCAAGGTTCCTGCCATGCGCAAATACGCTGGCAACATCAGCAACGGCTTCGTGACTCTGATTGGCCTGATCGCCATGTCCGGTATCATCTACAAGCTGATTGCCTGATAACTCCGGTTAATCCTTGTGAAAAAGCCGCCTCGTTCGAGGCGGCTTTTTTTATGGCCGGGATTCATGGCTGGGCGTTGTCGATATTCTCCGACTGCCAAAGGGCGTAACCCTTGCCGGAGGCCGTGGTGGGCAGGTCGATCTGCATCAGGTCATTGCCGATGACGAAGGGGCCCGTGTAGTGGGCACGCAGATCCTGCGCCAAATCCTTCACCGAGATCTGGCCGTTGAGGCCGATATGGCTGAACACGGTCAGCGCCGGTTTGGCTTCGTTCATTACCCGGGCCGCCTGCTCGGGAGAGGCGAGATGACCGGCGATCGCCTTGTAGCCGGGGTTGGCTTTCATCCGGGCGGCAGAGGTCATGGAGACGCAGTGCACCAGCAGATCGGCCCCCTTGGCCTGCTTCACCACTTCGGGGCTGTAGCGGGTATCGCCAGAGAGCACCACGCTGTGGCCGTGGTAGTCGATGCGATAGCCGAACGATGGCTTGATGTTGACCCCGTGGTCGTTATCAAAGGCGGTCACCTTGACCCCATCCTGGTCGTAGACCACCCCGGCGGTGACCTCGTGGCTATTGATCTCCACCCCGTCCAGCGGCGTTCCCTCATCTTTGACCCGGGTGGCGATGTCGGTGGCGTAGGCCTGCTGCAAGCCACGGGCGAGGGCGGTGATGCCTTTGGGGCCGTAGAGTTCCATCGGCGCGTGGCGCTGGCCATAGGCCGGTTGCAGCCAGCCGGTCAGCCAGAGATCCGCCAGCCCGTTGGTGTGGTCGGAGTGAAAGTGGGTGAGGAAGAAGGCGTTGACCCGGCCGACGGGGATATGCAGCTGCCACAGGCGAGTGGCGGAGTTGCGGCCAAAATCGAACACCAGCTTCTGGTTGCCCGCCTCGACGAGGGTGCTGTAGCCGCCGCGACTGATCTGGGGCACCGGGGTGCCGGTGCCGAGCAGGCTGACCCGGAAGATATCGGGCTGGGCCTTGCTCAGGGTTGCGGTGGCCGGGGCGGGAGTCTGATCGTGGTTGTTGATAAAGCTGCTCTCGGCAGCCTGACTGACACCGGTGGCGAGCAGACCGACCAGTAGCGCGGCCAGATAGGTACTTTTCATGGAGAGTTATCCTGTGGGGAGGGAATGGCATCACTCTATTGGTAACTAAAAGATAGATAAATTGGCTAAAATCCATTTCTTAATAAACTTTTGGTTGTGAATAAGAGGTCTGGCAGCGGGCCGCATAGCCCTGAAAAGCGGGCAAAGGAGGGGTTTTGGACCGATTGACCAGTATGCGCATCTTCACCCGGGTGGTGGAGCTGGGTTCATACAGCGCGGTGGCGAGCGAGCAGGGGATCAGCGCCCAGATGGTGGGCAAGCATGTGCAGGGACTGGAGCAGTGGCTGGGGGGCAAGCTGTTTCACAAAACCACCCGCCAGCAAGCCCTCACCGAGCTGGGGCTGCTGTTTCTTGCCCGCTGCGAGCGGGTACTGGAGGAGCTGGCGCTGACCGAGTCACTCACCCAGAATCTGCTGGCCGAGCCCGCCGGTCGGCTGCGTATCGCAGCTCCCCTCAGTTTTGGCCACCACCGGTTGGTGCCGCTGTTGCCCGCTTTTCTCGACAGCTACCCCAAGCTGGAGGTGGATCTGCAGCTTACCCCGCGCTGGGTCGATCTGGTGGAGGAAGGGTTCGACGCCGCCATCCGTACCCTGCGCCCGCAGGATGAGGCGCTGATTGCCCGCCCGCTGCTGACCCAGCACTACCGCCTCTGCGCGGCGCCAGACTATCTCGCCCGTCATGGCGTGCCGTACCATCCGGCCGATCTCGCTCGCCACCAGTGTCTGCATGGCAACTGGGGTGAGCATGAGCGTTGGCAGTTTGTTGGCGAGGATGGTCAGAGCGAAGAGGTGCGGGTGGCCTCGCGCCTGCGCATCAACCACTGGCCAGCCTTGTTGACAGCGGCACTGGCTGGCGCTGGCATCACCTTGCAGCCCGCCGAACAGGTGCGCGACCATATCACCACGGGGCGTCTGTTCCCGCTGTTGAGCCACTATCAGACTCCTGCCAAGACCCTCTACTTTATCTATCCGGCGGCGCGGCGGCAGGTGCTCAAGATCACCCTGCTGGGGGATTTTCTGGCCGAGTCCCTGCAATCGGAATCTGAAGCTGAATAAAGGGCTGCATATTCCCCGCTCGGACGCTTAACAAAGTGGCGGGGGAGGCCTAACATGGCCCGACATCTGTTTATGAATCGGGGCAAAGGAATATGTCTGCGTTGAAAAAGGATCTCGGGCTCTGGCAGGGGATGGGGCTGCTCGCCACCTCGCTGCTCGGTACCGGGATCTTCGTGGTACCGGCGACCGCCGCGTCGCTGGCGGGCGGGGCCTCGCTGTGGGCCTGGTTGCTGCTGATTGCGCTGGTGCTGCCCATTGCCTTTACCTTCGCTCGCCTCGGCCGCCGCTATCCCCACGCGGGCGGCGCGCCGCACCTGATTGGCCTCGCCTTTGGCAACGGCGCCGAGCGCTTCTCCGCCTTTCTGTTTCTGGCGGTGCTGCCGGTGGGCCTGCCTGCGGCCTTGATGATTGCCGCCGGTTTTTGGCACGCTCTGTTCGAGATGGGGGAGTGGACCCTGTGGGCCATCCAGCTGCTCACTCTGCTCGGGGTATTTTTGCTGGGGCTGCGCGGGGCGCGCTCCTCCGGCAACCTGCAACTGCTGATCGCCTTGGCCATTTTGGGCCTGACCCTGCTTATCTGGTTCAAGGGGGAGGTGAGCTGGCGCGATGCCGCCCGGCCGCTGCCGAGCGCGGACGAGTGGCCTGCCATGGCCACTGCGCTGGCGGTGATGTTCTGGTGTTTTGTCGGGCTGGAGGCCTTCGCCCATATGGGGGAGGAGTTCAAGCGGCCGGAGCGGGACTATCCCATCGCCCTGCTCGGCGGGGTGTTGCTGGCGGGGCTTATCTACTGGGTACACTCGCTGGTGGTGCTCAAATATGGCCTCTACGGCGATGAGGCGAAAAATGCCACTGCCATTCCCTCTCTGCTGGCGCTGCTGTTTGGCCCCACCGCCAAGTGGCTGGTGGCGGTGCTCGGCTACCTCTCCTGCTTTGCCAGCATCAATATCTACATTCAGGGCTTTGCGCGGCTGATCTGGAGCATGGCGCGCGAAGGCAAGCTGCCCCCCTCGCTGGCCGTGCTCACCGCTCGCGGTGCGCCGTTGCGGGCCTTGAGTCTGGTGCTCGCCATCTGCCTGCTCTGTATCACCCTGATCATCTGGCTGCGACTGCCACTCGATGAGCTGATCCGCTACGCCAACGGCAACTTCGTGCTGGTCTACCTGCTCTGCATGGCGGCGGGCTGGCGCCTGCTGAGTGGAGTGGGCAAGGGGCTGGCGGGGGTGAGTGTACTGCTCTGCGCTCTGGTGCTGGTGGCGCTCGCCTCCCAGGTGCTCTATGCCGTGGTGCTGAGTCTGGCCTATGGCGGCTTCTCGTTGTGGCGGCGTCATATGCGCCGCAGTCGTCAGCAGGATGCGCTCCCGGTGGCGAAGTAACGTCTCCCCGATTGCCGGAAAGATGAGAAAGCCCTGATGTTCAGGGCTTTTTTGATTCAGGCATATGGGATATTCATATGAACACCCATTGGCACGCTATTTGCCGAAAAGTGCGGTGTCGGATCAACTCAGCGGCGATTTATAGCCAAAAAAAGTGGGATCCAGCTCCCGTTTTGCTTAAAGTGCTCCTTTCCGATCCCGGTGGTCGGAATGCCCGCAAGGATGCCCTTCAGACGTAAACAGGATGGCCTGGCCAGACTGACTCACAGCGATATTCACTGTTCCGGTTCCCTTTTCTGCCGCGTCCCTGCTGGCAGCGCCCTGTTCCGTTCAGTCAGTCCGGGTCTTGCGTCACTCTCATCGTGCATTGTCTCCATCTGCAGCGAGTGAATCATGAGCGAATCGGTTTTTGAGATCCACGACTGGACCCTGAGCGTTGACGACAACATGTTGTGTCGCCCCGACCGCGAGGTCTACCTCGAACCCAGACTGGTCAATCTGTTGCGGTTTCTGGCCCACAATGCTGGCACCGTGTTTGGCCGCGATACCCTGATCAACGAGGTGTGGGACGGCGCCGAGGTGACCGATCAGGTGGTGACCCAGTCCATCTTCGAACTGCGCAAGATCCTCAAAGATGGTCGCACCGATGCGACCGACTATATCGTCACCGTGCCCAAGCGCGGCTATAAGCTGGTGGCGCCGGTACGACCGCTGCAGGTGGTTTCTGTGGTGATGGCGGATGAGCAACCCGTGGCCGCGGTCAATACCGCTCTCTCCGACAACCCGACCCTCTCCGATCTGAGCCCGCCCGCGGCTGATCACGATGATGATGCACAGCCCAATGTTGCCCCTTTTCCCGCCGGGCCGCTGACCCGCGCCATCTCCACCCATGCCAAGGATGCCCGCAGCCGCTGGAAGATGGTGAGTTTCGATATCTTCGTGGCCATCGTGCTGATCGCCATTGTCAGCATGCTCAGCTACCAGCACACCAGCCCTCAGGTACACACCATGCTGGATCCCGACCTGCTGGTGTTCCGCTTCCACTCCGGCATGGATGACAACAATGAGAACGTGCGCCTCGCCGATGGTATCACCCGCGCCCTGATGGGGGAGGTGGCGGTAGCCACGCCGCTGCGGGTGCAGTATGGCGCCACCAATCTGATGGGGGGCATCATGCCCGGCAAAGAGCTGAGCGTGCGGGTCACCCGCCAGCCACGCGGCACCTATCTCGATCTGGAGTACCGCAATATCAACACCAACCGGGTGCTGTTCAGCCATCAATACCAGCTCAGTCGCCACAATGTGCACGGGGTGTTGCAGGCGAGCAGTCAGGATCTGCTGCGCGCCCTCGACCAGCCCGATGCCGAGCCGGGCATGGGCTGGCCCACCGATGATGCCTCCCTGATGGCGATGATGGAGGCGCAGTACTACATCAACAGCCGGGATCCGGTCGCCCTCAAGCGCGGCATCGATCTGCTGGAGCAGGCGCTGATTGCCCATCCGGATCAGCCGCTGCTGCTGGCGGAGCGCTATCTGGCGGGCGAGGCGCTGGCGACCCTGGCGGGCAAATCCGAGAGCGAGCGGCTGCAGGGAATTGGCACCCATCTCGCCCGCGTGGTGCAAAACAGCGGCGCCCTGCCTGCCCGGGTGTGGGAGGCCTTGACCCTGCAGGCAATCCTCAACGGCCAGCAACAGCAGGCCAACTATCTGCTGGAGAAAGCGGCGAGTCGTGGCCGCTCGGTGCTCTACTACATACTGCAGGGCAAGCTGGCGGAGCTGGACGGTCGCCCCGAGGCGGCGGGTGATGCCTACAGTCAGGCCTTCCTGATGGAGGCGACCGAGCAGACCTATCTGCTCTGCCAGCAGCTCGGTTTCTACAGCAATATGGAGAGCCTCACCCCGGCCCTGTTCAATGCACTGGGCCAGAGCAAGGTGAAGCTCTTCTAACACCGCAGTTTTGGTTTTCCCTCGGTCGGCACGGTTGCCAACCCTATCCACAGGCTGTCTTCGGGCGGCCTGTGCTGTTTCTGTCTGTCTCAATCCTGCCTGTTTGCCACCGGGGATAGCCGCTCTGGTGCGGCCCGATTTATCCCCCACAGCTCCCCACTATCTACATTTGCCTTTGTCTTGCACGCGGCATTCGCTGCACTCGAGTTTGCCCGGCTTTGCGCCGCGCGCAGCTTGTGACATCTGCTCATGGTTGGCGGTGGGATAAGCTGTCTGTCACGACTCATTTCTCATTGCTGACCGGTTATCGCCGTTGCGCTTTACCTCTGAGCCTGGATTGTGATGAGCCGAGCGGAGGGCTGAACAGGAGGTGAGCGGCCACTCAGGGTAATGATCAGCAGGGCTTCCAGATGGTCGCAAGGGCAGGGGGCGCAATGGGAGCCACTGTATCCCGGGTTTATCTGGCCAAAAATATCAAGACGGCGAGATAAGGGGGTTATCAAGGGGCAAAAACGGGGCGGCCGGATATCAAGGTTTTATCAAGGTGACGGTGTGGTCTGATGTCAATTTACTGTTTTTAAATGGTTTTTAGCAAAAATGACGAGGCGGTGAAAAAAGTTGGCTCATATTTTTATCCGTTAGCTGGTCTTTATGTTTTCCGGGGATGAGAGGCCTAGTCTGTGCCCATTCTTTGGCGGGGCGTTCCGCCAAATGTGTATGTGACGACCCGACCTTTTATAGAACCGGAGATCTTATGTCCCTAGATACGAGCAAGAAGATTGGCCTTATCGCCTGTACAGGTGTGGTGGCCGGCAACATGATGGGGAGTGGCATCGCGCTGCTGCCTTCGGCACTGGCCACCATCGGCTCCATCTCTGTCTTTAGCTGGGCAATCTGTCTGGTAGGCGCCATGGGCCTCGCCTTTGTCTTCGCCCGCCTTGCTACCAAGAACCCGCAAGAGGGTGGCCCTATTGCTTACGCTGGCGAGATCTCTCCGGTGTTCGGTTTCCAGACCGGTGTGCTTTATTACCACGCCAACTGGATCGGTAACCTGGCCATCGCCATTACCGGCGTCTCCTACCTCTCGGTCTTCTTCCCCATTCTCAACAGCCCGATCCCGGCCGCTGCAGCCACCATCGCCGCCGTCTGGATCTTCACCTTCGTCAACCTGCTTGGCGGTAGCTGGGTGAGCCGACTCTGTACCCTGGGTCTGGTGCTGATCTTGCTGCCGGTTGTCGGTACTGCGGTGATGGGTTGGGGGCATTTTGATGCCACCGTCTACAGCCAGAACTGGAACACCACCAGCGGCAGCGACCTGCATGCTGTCATCAGCGCCGTGCTGATCTGCCTCTGGTCCTTCGTCGGTGTTGAATCCGCCGCCGTCTCTTCCGGCATGGTGAAGAACCCCAAGCGCACAGTACCGCTCGCCACCATGCTGGGTACCGGTATCGCGGGTGTTATCTACATCCTCTCTACCCAGGTGATCAGCGGCATGTTCCCGGCCGGTGAAGTGGCGGCTTCCGGCGCCCCGTTTGCCATGGCCTCTTCCGCCATCTTCGGTAGCTGGTCTGCGCCGTTTGTCTCTGCCTTCACCGCCCTGGCTTGCTTCACTTCGCTGGGCTCCTGGATGATGCTGGTAGGCGAGGCGGGCAAGCGTGCCGCCAACGATGGCAACTTCCCGAAAATCTACGGCGAACTGGACAAGAACGGCGTGGCCAAGAAGGGTCTGATCCTGGGCTCCCTGAAGATGACTGCCCTGATGATTGGCCTGACCGCTTTCACCTCCCGGTCCGCTCACGCAGCCGATCTCTTCAACGTACTGACTACTGATGCGGTGCTGCTGACCATGCTGCCCTACTTCTACTCCAGCATTAACCTCATTCGCTTCGAGGGCATGACCTCCCGCAGCATCGGCGCGATGATCTTCTCCGGTGTGGCCTGTGTCTTCTGTCTGGTGGCCCTGATGGGTGCCAAGGGTTCCAACCTTACCGCTACCTTCGTGGTGTCGCTCATCATCCTGATGTTCTACGCCAAAAAACAGGGTCTGCGTCAGCACGACGCCCTGCTGAGCGAACAGCCCAGCAACTGATCCCCCCTCTTATCTTCCGAGCGCTCTTCACTCACCATCCCTGATGGAGAGCGCCCCTTTACGTGTGGAGCATTACGATGAATATCATTGCCATCCTCAACCACCTGGGCGTTTTCTTTAAAGAAGAACCCATTCGCCAGCTGCAAGCCTCCCTCGAGCGCAAGGGTTTCGAGGTCGTCTATCCGGTCGACGTGGCCGATCTGCTGAAACTGATTGAAAAGAACCCCCGCGTCTGTGGCGCCATCTTCGACTGGGACAAATACTCGCTGGGTCTGTGCAAGGAGATCCACGATCGCAACGAGAAGCTGCCGATCTTCGCCTTCGCCAACGATCAGTCCACTCTGGACATTCACCTGACTGACCTGCGTCTTAACGTCCACTTCTTCGAGTACCGTCTCGGCATGGCCGACGACATCGCCCTCAAGATGGGTCAGGCCACCCAGGAGTATCAGGACGCCATCCTGCCGCCCTTCACCAAGGCGCTGTTCAAGTACGTGGAAGAGGGTAAATACACCTTCTGTACCCCGGGTCACATGGGCGGCACCGCCTTCCAGATGAGCCCGGCCGGCAGCATCTTCTATGACTTCTACGGCCCGAACGCGTTCAAGGCTGACGTCTCCATCTCCATGCCGGAGCTGGGCTCCCTGCTGGATCACTCAGGTCCGCACAAGGAAGCCGAAGAGTACATCGCCCGTACCTTCAACGCCGACCGCTCCTACATCGTCACCAACGGCACCTCCACGGCCAACAAGATCGTCGGCATGTACTCCGCACCGGCCGGCAGCACCGTGCTGGTTGACCGCAACTGCCACAAGTCGCTCACTCACCTGATGATGATGAACGACGTGACGCCGATCTACTTCCGTCCGACCCGCAACGCCTACGGCATTCTGGGCGGTATCCCGCAGAGCGAATTCAGCCGCGAGACCATCGCGGCCAAGGTCGCTGCGACGCCGGGTGCCCAGGCTCCCCGTTACGCCGTGATCACCAACTCCACCTACGACGGCCTGCTCTACAACACCGGCTTCATCAAGGAGAGTCTGGATACCCCTTACATCCACTTCGACAGTGCCTGGGTGCCTTACACCAACTTCAGCCCGATCTATGAAGGCAAGTGCGGCATGAGCGGCGAAGCGATGCCGGGCAAGGTGTTCTATGAGACCCAGTCCACTCACAAGCTGCTGGCGGCCTTCTCCCAGGCCTCGATGATCCATATCAAGGGTGACGTGGAGGAAGAGACCTTCAACGAAGCCTTCATGATGCACACCTCCACCTCGCCGCAGTACGGCATCGTGGCCTCGACCGAGATCTCCGCCGCCATGATGCGTGGCAACACCGGCAAGCGGCTGATCAAGGACTCCATCGATCGCGCCATCTCCTTCCGCAAAGAGATCAAGCGTCTGCGTGATCAGAGCGAAGGCTGGTTCTTCGACGTATGGCAGCCGGACAACATCGACACCGTCGAGTGCTGGAAGCTGGATCCGAAAGATGACTGGCACGGCTTCAACGGCATCGACGATGACCACATGTACCTCGACCCCATCAAGGTCACCCTGCTGACCCCGGGGATGGGTCGTGATGGCCAGCTGCTGGAGAAGGGCATCCCTGCGTCACTGGTCTCCAAGTTCCTGGACGAGCGCGGCATCGTGGTCGAGAAGACCGGCCCCTACAACATGCTGTTCCTCTTCTCCATCGGTATCGATCAGTCCAAGGCGATGCAACTGCTGCGCGCCCTGACCGAGTTCAAGCGCGGCTACGACCTGAACCTGACCATCAAGAGCATACTGCCGAGCCTCTATCGTGAAGACCCGAGCTTCTACGAAGGGATGCGCATTCAGGAGCTGGCGCAGCGGATTCATGACCTGACCAGCAAGTACCGTCTGCCGGAGCTGATGTTCAAGGCGTTCGACGTGCTGCCGGAGATGAAGATGACCCCGCATGCTGCATGGCAGCAGGAGCTGGCTGGCAATCTGGAAGAGGTGCCGTTGCGTGACATGGTTGACCGCATCAGCGCCAACATGATCCTGCCGTACCCGCCGGGAGTTCCGTTGGTACTGCCGGGCGAGATGGTGACCCAGGATTCTCTGCCGGTGCTCGAGTTCCTCGAGATGCTGTGCGAGATCGGTGCCCACTACCCGGGCTTCGAGACCGACATCCACGGCCTCTATCGTCAGGCCGATGGCAGCTACACCGTCAAGGTGCTGCGTTAATCGATAGTGACAACCATCGACAGTGACAACCATCGAAAGTCACAACAACGGGCCGCAAGGCCCGTTTTTCCCTCCGGAATTCCTGTTCTTAATTGCGTGAGTCGCCAACCATGAAGCGAGTGCTCTCCATTCAATCCCACGTAGTCTTTGGCTGTGCTGGCAATAGCGCCGCCGTTTTTCCCATGCGTCGTCTCGGGATCGAGGTGTGGCCGATGAACACGGTGCAGTTCTCCAACCACACCCAATACCGCGAAGGCTGGCAGGGGATGGTGATGCCCGGCGGCCATATCCGTCAGCTGGTGAACGGCCTGGCGGAGATCGGTGTGCTGGCCGAGTGCGATGCGCTGCTGAGCGGCTACCTCGGCTCGGCCGAACAGGGGGAGGAGATCCTGGCGGCAGTGGCCCGGCTCAAGGCGCTCAATCCAGCCGCCCTCTATTTTTGTGACCCCGTGATGGGTCACCCCGACAAGGGGTGCATAGTGGCACCCGGCGTCGCCGATTTTCTGAAACATCGGGCACTGGCCTGCGCCGATATACTGGCCCCCAATCTGCTGGAGCTGGAACAGCTCACCGGCCGCGATATCCGCAATGTGCCGGATGCCATCGAGGCGTGCCAGCAGTTGCGCGCGCAAGGGGTCAAGCTGGTGATGGTCAAGCATCTGGGCAAGGCCGGCTTTGCCATGGACCGCTTCGAGATGCTGCTGGTGTGTGAGGAGGGGACGTTTCACCTCTCCCGCCCGCTCTATCCTTTTGCCCGCCACCCCATCGGGGTGGGCGATCTGCTGAGTGCCACCATGCTGGCCCATTTGCTGTCCGGTTGCACTCCGGTGGCGGCGTTCGAGCGCACCAACGCCAGTGTCGATGCGGTGCTGGCCCGGACCTGGCTGGCGGGGGCCTACGAGCTGCAACTGGTGGCGGCCCAGCACGAGATGGCGCTGCCGCAGGTCTCCATCCGGGCGACTCGTCTCTGATCTGCGAGATAGCAATGGGTTTATGGCGGGGAAGGGGACTAATCTGGTGACCAGTAGTGTCAACGTGAAGAGGCCACCGACGCGAGCGGTTGATCTTCAGGATGACCAGGCGGGAGTGACGGCCAGATAGCATCGACAGCCAACCCGCCATACTCATGTTTCCACGGTTGGAGAGATATCATGCACAGCTTCAATAGACGACTGCTCTTGGTGACAACGATCCTGACGCTGACCGGTTTTGCCGGTTTCGCAACCGGCCAGACATTGCTCCCGCTTAATGGACAAAACGCCGAGCAAATTAAATCTGATGATATGGCCTGCCAAAATCAGGCGACCACTCCGGCGACTGAGCAGCCTCAGGGCGGGCGGCTCGCTGGCGCGGTGAAAGGGGGGCTCGTCGGGGCTGCCGCCGCGGAGGTGCGCGGTAACCAGTATGATGCCTACGACAGGCTCGATGACGATGTGCAGCAGGAGTATCGACAGGAGAATGCCCGGGATGCGGCCGCAGTGGGGGCCGTGATAGGCGGTCGTCACCAGCGAAAAGAGCGACGTGCCGAGCAAGTGGCCGCGCCTGCGGCGGCGACCACCTCTTCACAGGCTTATATCAGTTGCATGCAGGGCAAGGGTTACAGCGTCACCCCATAAACGTCTGATGGCGTGATGCTGTCGGCAAGCTCAGGCCCTGCCGGGGCCTGAGTCACCGATTATTGCGTCAGTTCTAATGCCTGGGGGCTAATCCTGCGGGCTCCTGAGCGCCTTGAGCACATCCTCTTTCGGTTCCAGCTCCTTGACCTGATTGAAGATCTCCAGCTCCCCCTGCGGGCTGACGGTGTAGGCATCGGCATCCTGATAGCTGCCGCTGCCGGCGCTCTCGATGATGACTACCAGCTCGGGCTGTTTGTCGCCATTCAAATCGACCAGCTTCAACTCCCGGATAAAGCCGTTGCGGGCCATCACCTTGCCATCCAGAAACTCATCCAGTGGGAACTCGGCGTTCTGGCCCGAATAGAGTCGCACGTCATAGCTGCCGATGGAGGCGGGTTCACCGGCCCCCTGCGCCACCCGGATCACCTGCCCGGAGGGGAGGGTCAGTTGCTTGCTAAATCCCTCTTCGGCTTGTGTTTGTGCTTGTGCCGCCAGCGGCAGGGTCAGCAGCCCTGCGATTATCAATGCTCTGTTCATCTTGGAACCTCTTGCTGTCTGTTGAGCGCGGGCTCCCGCAGGAGCCCGCCGTGATGCTGTTACCAGATCTTCACCCGCTTCTGGGGTGGCAGATAGAGCTTGTCCCCCGGCTGGATGTTGAATGCCTCGTAGAAGGCTGGAATGTTCGGCACCACGCCGTTGACCCGGTACTCGGGGGGCGAGTGGGGGTCGGAGCGCAGCAGCATCTGCATCAGCTCGGGGCGATACATCCCCTTCCACACCTGCGCCCAGCCGAGGAAGAAGCGCTGTTCGCCGGTAAAGCCGTCCAGCACCGGTGCCTCCTTGCCATCGAGCGACAGCTCGTAGGCCTTGTGGGCGATGGTGAGACCGCCCAGATCGCCGATGTTCTCCCCCAGGGTGAACTGGCCGTTGACGAACTGGCCGTTGATGGGCTCGAAGCGGTTGTACTGGGCCACCAGACGGCTGGTGCGGAAGCGGAACTCCTTGAGATCCTGCGGCGTCCACCAGTCGCGCATCATGCCGTCGCCGTCGGATTTGGCCCCCTGATCATCAAAACCGTGGCCCATCTCGTGGCCAATGACCCCGCCGATGGCGCCGTAGTTGACCGCATCATCCGCCGTCATGTCGAAGAAGGGGGGCTGCAAAATGGCCGCCGGGAAGACGATCTCGTTGTTGCTCGGGTTGTAGTAGGCGTTCACCGTTTGCGGCGACATGTGCCACTCGTCCCTGTCCACCGGCTTACCGAGGCGCGCCAGACTGTCTGCGTATTCAAAGGCTTGCGAGCGCTGCAGGTTGCCGACCAGATCATCCGGTTTGATGGTGATGGCGCTGTAATCCTTCCACTTGTCGGGGTAGCCGATCTTGGGGCGGAACTTGGCCAGCTTCTCGAGCGCCTGCGCCTTGGTCTCGGGCGACATCCAGTCGAGCTCCTTGATGCTCTGACCGTAGGCGGTGCGCAGGTTTTCCACCAGCTGCTCCATCCGCTCCTTGGCCGCTGGCGGGAAGTAGCGGGCCACATAGAGCTGGCCGACCGCTTCGCCCAGATGATCGTTCAGCACCCCGAGTGCTCGCTCCCAGCTGGCGCGCTGTTTGGGCGTGCCACTCAACGTGGTGCCGTAGAAAGCAAAGTTGGCTCGGTCGGTCTCGCTGTCGAGATAGGGGGCGTAGTCGGTCAGCAGTTGCCACTTGAGGTAGGCCTGCCAGTCGGCGATGGGGGTCTGGGCCATCACCTGATCCAGCGCGCTCAGATAGGTCGGCTGACCGATAATGAGCTCCGGCTGGGCAGCAATGCCCGCAGCGTTCAGATAGGCCTGCCAGTCGAGGTGGGGGGCGAGCCGTGCCAGTTCGCTGGTGGGGCGCTTGTTGTAGTTCTTCTCCCGATCCCGCAGGGCCACGTTGTCCCACTGGATGGTGGCGAGCCGGGTTTCGAGGGCGAGAATGCGCTTGGCCTTGCCGCTCGGGTCAGATTCCCCGAGGCGGTTCAGCATGGCGGCGATATGCTGCTGGTACTTCTGGCGCATCGCCTGACTGTCGGGATCCTGCTTGAGGTAGTAGTCCCGATCCGGCAGCCCCAATCCCCCCTGATAGAGGTAGACCGCATAGCGGTCGGGGGACTTGGCATCGGCGTCGATCCAGATACCGAACGGTGCGCCGCCGCCCATGCGGCCTGATTGGGCAAAGGCGCGGGCCAGCGCGGCCTGATCACCGATCCGGTCGATGTCGGCCAGCGCCGGTGCCAGCGGGGTGAGCCCCTTGGCATCTCGGCCTGCCTGATCAAGATAACTGGCGTAGAGATCGCGGATCTGCTGGGTCGGCGTGCCGGTGGCGGCCTCCTGCTTGGCCAGCCCCTCGACCAGCACCCGCACATCGGCGAGGGATTTGTCCCGCAGCATGTAGAAGGCGCCATCGGCGGGGCGATCGTCGGGGATCTTGGCGGTGGCGAGCCACTTGCCATTGACGTAGCGGAAGAAGTCATCGCCGGGTTTGACCTGGGTGTCCATATTGGCCAGAGCCAGCCCGGAGTGTTTGGGGGAGTCTTGCGGTGCCTGACTGCAGCCAGCCAGCAGGGCCAGTCCAATCAGGCCGGCCAGTAAGCTTTTCTTATTGTTCATCTTGTTTGATTCCAATTCGGATTGTTTGCTTCCCTGCCCATCTTCCTTGCTCCAACCGGTTGTGCGACCGCCTTGCGGCCAGCCTGGTGGAGAGGGCGGGCGAGCCTCACTCTAGCAGCAGGGTTGCAGCTTGATAAGCCCGACTCTGCTAAGATCGGCCGGTCCGTTTTGGGGAAGCCTATGATTTCTCATCTTTATTCTCGCTTTTGTCTGACTATGCCAGCGCCGGAAGGTTCCACCGGTCTGCTGGTGGCCTTCAGTGGCGGCCTCGACTCTACCCTGCTGCTGGTGCTGGCGGCGCAGTATGCCCGCGAGCATGGCCTGCCGCTTCGCGCCCTGCACGTGCACCACGGCCTCAGTCCCCATGCCGATGAGTGGGTCGCTCATTGTGAAGCCGTGTGTCAGCAATTGGCGGTGGAGCTGCTGGTGGAGCGGGTAACACTGGCCCGTGGCAATGGCGAGAGTCTGGAGGCGCAGGCCCGCACAGCCCGTTACCAGCGGCTGACCGCCCGGATGCGGGAGGGGGAGTGGCTGCTCACCGCCCACCATCAGGATGATCAGCTGGAGACCCTGCTGCTGGCCCTCAAGCGCGGCGCCGGTCTGCGTGGCCTGGCGGGGATCTTGCCAAGCCAGCCCTTTGCTGGCGGCCTGTTGCTGCGTCCGCTGCTCGATATGAGTCGCGCAGAGCTGGCCGAGGCGGCGGCGAGCCTCCCCTTTGGCTGGGTGGAGGATGAGAGCAATCTGGACGTGAGTTATGACCGCAACTTTTTGCGCCAGACGCTTATCCCCCAGCTCAAGGCGCGCTGGCCAGCCATGGCCCAGACCGCTGCGCGCAGCATGGCCCTGTGCGCCGAGCAGGAGGCGCTGCTGGATGAGCTGGCCGAGAGCGACTGGCAGCTGGCGGGCGAGGGGGAGGCGCTCCATATCGGCCCGCTGCACGCCCTTTCACCCACCCGGCGCAACAACCTGCTGCGCTACTGGATCCGCCGTCAGGGGGGGGAGATGCCATCCCGTGAGCAGCTTGCCCGGCTCTGGCAGGAAGTAGCGCTGGCGCGCGGCGATGCCAATCCCCGGCTCAACTGGGGGCGCCAGAGCTGCCGCCGTTTTCAGGAGCGACTCTATCTGGTGAGCCCGGACCTGCAACCCTGTCATCAGCTGTTGCCGCTGATTGTGGGCGAGCCGCTGACCCTGCCGGACGGGCTGGGCGAGCTGGTGGTGCGCATGGCGGAGTGCGGCGAGGATCTGCTGCGCCCCCCCCGGCAAGATGAGCCACTTTCGGTGCGCTTTCAGGTGGCGCCCGGGATCCCTCTCAAACCAGTGGGTCGAAGCGGCAGTCGGCGGATGAAAAAGTTGTTGCAGGAGTATGGCGTGCCTTCGTGGCAGCGGGGGCGCATTCCCATCCTCTACTATGGCGAGCAGGTGGCGGCGGTGGTGGGGCTCTTTGTCTGCGACGGTTTTATGGCACAGGGGGCCGGGCTGGTGTGCCACTGGCAGGGGAGCGGTGCGGCCCCCATCCTGCCCGAGCAGGATCTCGCCTGACTTGATATCTCTGTGAGCGGGGGCTAGCCCCAAAAAAAGAAGCTCCGGTCACATGGCGCGCATGTGCCGGAGCAAAGAAGAGTTCGGGATTATTCGAGAAGGCCGGCCTTGCCGGCTTTTTTACGGGCGTAGAGGTGACTGTCGGCTGCTTCATAGAGGCTCTGCACATCGACCCCGGATTGCCAGCTGGCGGCGCCAAGGCTGCAGCCGACCGAGAAGGTGCTGAGCTCCTTGTTGGTCATCAACATATGCTGCAGTCGCAGCCAGACCGGGCGCCACGCCTCGGGTTCGGCCGGTTGCAGCAGCAGGGCAAATTCATCTCCCCCGAGTCGAAAGGCTTGATCCGTACTGCGGATACACCCCTTGAGCAGCTGGGCAAAGCGGCTCAGCACCAGATCCCCCACCGGATGACCCCAGGTGTCATTGATCTGCTTGAAGCGATCGAGATCCAGCAGCACCAGCACCAGACCGTGGGGCTCGCGGCTGTGCTGCTCGATGGCGCGGCCGATGGCCTCGTCAAAGTAGGAGCGGTTGCCAAGGCCGGTCAGGTGATCGAGCCGGACCAGCTGATCCAGTTTTTCCAGCCGCAGATAGAGGGGCAGCAGCAGGCAGAGCAGCTGATGGTATTGCATCAGTACTCGTTGCTGGCTGCCACTCAGCGGATGTTCCAGATCGTATTGGAGCTGGCCGAGCAACTGGCCGTGCTGGCCGCGCAGCTCGAACGGATAGTTGTGCAGGTTGAGGGTAGCCAGCGGCGGGTGCTGGATCAGCACATGGGGCTGGCCACAATCGAGGTAGAGACCGTGGATCCTGACAATTCTTGCCGCACGATCGGCAAAAGTTGTCAGCAAACCGCCGAGATCGCTCTGCCCCAACAACTGCTCGAGCAACTGGTTGCGTTCAACGCTGGGCAACGGCGTGAGCCGCTCCATCTGGCGAACCCACTGCTCGATGCCATGGCTAAAGCCATTAAGTGACGACGTATTTTCCATGGTCTTCCACCTGTAACACCTGACTACTGTCTCCTCCCTGCAATTGGCATGCCCAATATATCTTTCCTGACCGCCAGTTCGGCTGACTAGACTTAAGTCGATAAAAGGAGAGGGAAATTTGTACACCGACCTGTTGATCCTGCTGTTCGCCGCCGTGCTGCTGGTGGCAACTTTCCGGCGCCTCGGCTTGCCGGTGATCCTCGCCTACCTGATTGCCGGCGTGTTGCTCGGCCCCCACGGGCTGGCGGTGATCACCGGCCAGTCGATCATGCAGACCATTGCCGAGCTCGGGATCGTCTTTCTGATGTTCTCGCTGGGGCTGGAGTTCTCCTTGCCGAAATTGCTGGCGATGCGCCGGTTGGTGCTCGGAGTCGGGGTGCTGCAGGTGCTGCTCACCTCGCTGATCTTCTTCGCTATCGGCTGGTGGTGGGGGCTGGGTCTGGCGCAGTCACTGGTGGTGGCGGGAACGCTGGCGCTCTCCTCCACGGCGGTGGTGATCAAGCAGCTCGGCGAGCAGAAGCAGCTCCATACCCGCCGGGCCCAGCTGGGGGTGAGCGTGCTGCTGTTTCAGGATCTGGCGGTGGTGCCCCTGCTGGTGATGATCCCGATCCTCGCCCAGCCGGAAGTGCAGGGGAGCGCCCTGGCCGCCGAGATCGCCTGGGCCACCCTCAAGGGGTTGTTTGCCTTGCTCACCCTGCTGGCGGTGGGCAAATGGTTGCTGCCGCTGCTGTTTCACGAGGTGGCGCGGGCCCGCTCTGACGAGCTGTTTGTGCTGAGCGCCCTGTTGGTGGCGCTGCTCGCCGCCTTCATGACCCATTCGCTCGGGCTGTCGATGGCGCTGGGGGCGTTTCTGGCGGGGATGATGCTGGGGGAGTCCCACTACCGTCATCAGCTGGAGGTGGACATCAAACCCTTTCGCGACGTGCTGATGGGGCTCTTTTTTATCACCATCGGCATGGCCATGGATTGGCTGCTGGTGGCGCGGGCATGGTGGCAGGTGCTGATCTGCGTGCTGTTGCTGGTGCTGTGCAAATCCCTGCTGGTGCTGCTGGCCGGGCGGCTGATGGGGGAGCGCAAGCGCGACAGCATGGCCGCCGGCATCATGTTGAGTCAGGTGGGGGAGTTTGGCTTCGTGCTGCTGGCGCTGGCGCTCCATCACGGCCTGCTGGATCAGCAGCAGGTCTCCCTGCTGATCGGCATCGGTATCATCTCCATCGCCATGACCCCCTGGCTGGTGACTCAGGCCCATTCGCTGGCCCGCAGTCTCACCGATCCAGCGCTGCTGACCCGCTCCGAGGTGGCCCAGTCTGGTTTAAGCAAGAACCAGCATGTCATCATCGCCGGGTTTGGCCGGGCTGGGCAGACCTGTGCCCGCTTCCTCAAGATCGAGGAGATCCCCTTTCTGGCCCTCGATCTGGACCCCGAGCGGGTGAGCGAGGCCAAGCAGGCAGGAGAGCAGGTGGCCTTCGGCGATGCCAGCCGTCGCGATATTCTGCTGGCCGCCGGGTTGCTGCGGGCGCGGCTGGTGATCATCACCTTCGATGATCGCAAGCGGGTGGAGGCGATGCTGGCGCTGATCCGCGCATTGGCGGGGGAGCTCAAGGTGCTGGTGCGCACCCGGGATGACAGTTTTCTGGAGCAGTACAAGCAGGCGGGGGCGTTTGAGGTGATCCCCGAATCCCAGGAGGGGGCCCTGATGCTGGTCTCTCACCTGCTGCTCAACTGCGATATTCCTCTCGGGCGAGTGATCCGCCGGATGGAGCACGAGCGCAGCAGCCAGTATCGCTTCCTGCACGGCTTCTACTGGGGGGATCAGAGCGCCAGCAATCTGGAGGCAGACCAACTGCTCGAACGCCTCCATCCGCTGTTGTTGCATGATCAGGCGTGGGCAGTAGGCCGTGAAGTGCGCGAGTTGCCGCTCGATGAGGTGCGGATCAAGGAGGTGCAGCGCGGGGATCTGAGTCTGGAGCCCAGACCCGAGCTGGTGCTGGCGGCTGGCGATCGGCTGATCCTGTTTGGTACCGTGGTGGCGATGGAGCAGGCGGAGCAGCGTCTGCTGGAGGGGCACTGAATCCCCTCGCGTTCATTGACCACGCGCCCCTTTACTCCCGCTCTGTTGGCTGCCCCTCGATATCGAGAAAGGCGGCGACCCGCTCCCGCTCCTGGAGGGTATCCCGATAGCCCAGCTTGATCAGCTGCTGGCAGTAACCCGGATAGAACATCAGAAAGCTGGCCAGACTGCTGGTCTCATCCCCCTTCACGCCCAGCACCCGCAGCAGGCGGCGCAGCTGCAGTGGCAGCTTGCGCAGATAGGCCAGCGCCATGGTGTCGAGATCCTGACTCGGTTTCAGCACGCAGGTCTCTACCCGTTTCAGCTTCAGGCGGTTGCGTTCCCGCTCCGGGATCAGGTCCAGGGTCTGGTTGATGCGCCACAACCGTTCCAGATCGGAGTTGAGGGTATCGGTAAAAACGGTATCGAGCAGATGGCTGGCGATATTGGAGCTGGTGAGGTGGCCGTGGTGATGGGTCGGTGCCGAGTGCGCAGGCGGATCCAGGGTGATCAGCAGGATCCGCTCCGCCCCCAGATGGATGGCGGGGCTGAGCGGGCTCAGCTGGTGGATGGAGCCGTCGCCGTAGAACGTCTCGCCGATCCGGGTGGCCGGAAAGACAAAGGGCAGCGCCGAGGAGGCGAGCAGATGCTCCGATGTAAGCACGGTGCGTACCCCGCGCCGTCTGGCCCGCTCCCACGGATGGTGCTCGGCCCGTCCCTGGAAGAAGGTGGTGGAGAGACCGTCATCGTAATCCGACGCCGTGATGGCCAGCGCCTCCAGACTGCCGTAGAGGATGTTGTCATCGATGCGGTGATAGTCGATGAGCTGATCCAGCAGGCGGTGCAGCGGCGCGTTGTCAAACAGGTGAAAGGCGTGGTTGGTATGGGGATTGATCAGCCCCGCCGAGCCTTCGTACATCAGCCGCCACAGTAGCCGACCGGGGTGAAAATCGAAGATGTGGTGGGTCTCGAAACGGCGCCAGACCCACTCCAGCTTGCGCACCCCCAGATGAAAGCAGGAGGCATAGCAGGCCAGCGCAGTGACATTGATGGCCCCCGCCGAGGTGCCACACAGGATGGGAAAAGGGATGCCGAGATTGCGCGGGTAGAGCTCCGCAATCGCCTTGAGGGCGCCGACCTGATAGGCGGCGCGAGCACCGCCACCGGTGAGCAACAACGCTGTATTGGGTCTGGCCATATGCTGGCGCCTTATTGTTGGCCCGGGAGGGGCGTTCCCACTGACAAGTTAACTATAAGGCGCTGTATCAAATATAAAAACGGGCGCTCGCCCGTTTTTTTCATGGCCCTCGGTCAAAGAGCCCGATGAGGATTTTCCGGCCGCGCCAGCTGATCGAAAGCGGCAAATACCGGGGCGCTGGCGAGGATGCGGCCGTGGCCCAGACCCCGGGTGCTCACCAGCCGGGTATGACCATCCTGACTGGCGCGCAGGGAGTCGTCGTGAGGGGCAAATCTGTCCTCCTCGTCGTGCACGATTATCGCCGCGCCGCTGCGACTAGCGAGTCGGCCCAGCGGATCGACCGTGCTCAAGGGATGCTGGTACTCCTGCTCAATCTCCTTGACCACCGCATCGAACAGCCGGATGGAGTAGCCGGAGCGCGCCACCATGCCGTAGAGCTGGGGCACATAGTCGAGCACCGGCGAAATCAACAGCAGTGGCAGGCTGTCGATACCCGGCTGACGGCTGGAGAGAGTGACGGCGCCCCCCATGCTGTGGGCGATGACCCCGTGCAGCGGGCCCACTTCGCTGGCCAACCTGGTCGCCAGCTCGTCGAAGGCGCGCACGAAGCGGGGCAGGTGGCCGGTGTTGCCTGCGCTCTGGCCGTGGGCCGGATGATCGTAGGCAATGGCGGTGAAACCCTGCGCGGCGATATGGCTCATCAGCGGATAGAACTGGCTGGCGCTGCCGGACCAGCCATGCATCAGCAGCCACAGTGGCCCCTGACCGAGTCGATAGCTCATCAGTACCCCTTCGCTGGTATGGACGGCCTGTTTCACCAGACCGGCAGGTTCGCTGCCATCCCGCTGGTTGCGCTGGGGGGTGAGCAGCAACTTGCTGGCGGTGCGCTTGGCATGGCTGGGGGCGAGTCTGTGGTGCAACCGGGTGCCGATACCCAGCAGCCATTTGCTCGGGCTGAAGCGGCGGGTGTTGAAGTAGATCTTGCTGCTCATGGTCATCCTGTGGTTTTTATGTGCGAACGGTCGTGCTTTTTTATCGGTTTTTAAAAAGTCGTATTGAACGGATGCCAAAACATCAGCGCCAGCTGCTCAGCAGAGCGTCCACTTCTGGCCAGAAGTGGCGGGCCGGATCCTGACACAGTTCGAGGTCGTTGAACACCTGATCCGCCAGATAGAGGCCATAGAGGCGGTAAACGGCGCGCCAGGGATCCATCTCCTGTCGCCACTCGCCAGCGGCCTGACCCTGCACCACCTGACGGGCCAGATAGTCGAGCCAGAAGCGCACCAGCTGACGGGCGGCTTGCTGTACCTGGCTCGTTTGCTCATGGCCATCCTGCGCCGAGGTCCAGGCGTCGAGGAACATGCAGCGTCCGGCGAAGCAGTGGTTCCACGCCTGCCAGGCGCGCAGCAGGGCGATCAGCTTGTCATGCTGGCTCTGGTGCTCCTGCTGGCGTACCGGCTGGATCACCCGCAGCCGGAACACCTCGGCGGCGTACTCCAGCACGGCGATCTGCAGATTGTCGCGGGATTGAAAGTGGGCAAACAGGCCGCTTTTCGACATCTCGCAGGCGCTGGCCAGCGAGCCGATGGTCAGGCTCTCCAGCCCTTGCTGGCTCGCCTGCTCGAAGGCAGTCTGCAAAATGTTTTCCCGGGTCAGGCGCCCCTTGCTCATCGCTCTCTCCTCGTTGGCGCTGGCAGCATAAAGTACGATCGTGCTAATTGTCGAGCAACAAATAGCCAGCATGGCTGGCTACCTCATCGTACATGTGTCGCCGCGTGCGGGGCTCAGCTCTCCCTGATATCGAGCTGCTGCAGGGCGATAACCGCCTGAGTGCGGTTTTTGACTCCGAGCTTGCGGAAGGTTGTGGTGATATGGACCTGATTGGAAGGCTCAGCTCTCCCTGATATCGAGCTGCTGCAGGGTGATGACCGCCTGAGTGCGGTTTTTGACCCCGAGCTTGCGGAAGGTTGTGGTGATATGGGCCTGATTGGAGGGCTCAGCTCTCCCTGATATCGAGCTGCTGCAGGGCGATAACCGCCTGAGTGCGGTTTTTGACCCCGAGCTTGCGAAAGATGGCGGTGATATGCGCCTTGATGGTGGCTTCGGAGACATTGAGCTCCCAGGCGATCTGCTTGTTCAGGCTACCGTCGCGCAGCATGATCAGCACCTTGTACTGCTGGGGGGTGAGGCTGGCCAGCTTGCTGGCGAAATCGGGGCCATCTTCCGATTCGGGATGAAGCGAGATGCCTTCCGGCACCCAGTTATCTCCCCCGATCACCGTATTGAGGGCGTTGACCAGCTCCTTCATCGGCACCGATTTGGGAATGAAGCCGAGCGCCCCGAGCCGCAGCACCTGCTGGATGATGGCCGCATCTTCCGAGGCGGAGACCACCACAATGGGCAGGTCGGGATACTGACCGCGCAGGTGGGCCAGCCCCTCGAAGCCATTGGCCCCCGGCATCTTGAGATCGAGCAGCAGCAGGTCCACCTCAGGGTGCTCCCCCAGCAGGCTGGTCAGGCTGTCGATGGAGTCCGCTTCCAGCAATTGAGCGTCGTTGATGGCCATGTGCACCGCTTGGTAAAGGGCGCCCCGAAACAGGGGGTGGTCATCTGCGATGACGATGGTAAATTGGCTGTCCATATTTCGGTTAATGGCTCACATTGTTGCTAACTGATTGTTTTGAAAAATCAAACTAGCATCGCTCACCAAGAGGGTCAAACCCGCCGGTGCGCAAATGTGAAGCGACCATCGGATGTGTTGCCATCAGGGCAGACCGAGCGGTCGCAGGCAACTCATGCAGGAGGCAAGAGATGGGATCCTTGGTATTGACGGTGGGCACCGGCTCCACCTGGGCGATGCGGGCGGCACTGGTGCTCGCCATGAGTGGGCTGACGTGGCAGGAGCAGGTGTTCGATCTGGAGGATGCCAAGTCGTTGACGAGGCTCAAGCGGCTGGCACCGGCCGGTCTGGTGCCATGGCTCGAACACGATGGCGTGCGGGTTCACGACTCACTGGCCATCGCCGAATATATTCACGAGAGCTGTCCCGACCGTCAGCTCTATCCGGTGTCACTGGCTGAGCGGGCACTGGCTCGCAGCCTCTGCGCCGAGCTGCACGCGGGATTTCGGCAGATCCGTTCTCTCCTTCCCTTCTTCCTTGGCGCGCCAACCCGTATCGATCCTCCGGTGGAGGCGGTCGGCGAGCTGGCCCGTTTGCAGGAGATCTGGTCGCAGGCGCGGGGCCCCTTCTACTTTGGCGAGGCGGGCATTATCGACGCCTTCTATGCCGTGATGGCCTATCGGCTGGCCAGCTACGGCATCCTGTTGCCCGGTCAGGCCGGAGTCTATCAGCAGGCGCTGCTGGCTTGGCCCCTGTGGCAAGAGTTGTTGGTCAAGGCGCGCTTGCAGTGGCCGGTGGCGGCGCGTCAGTTACAGTGAGCCGCTACAGATGGATAAACGAGAGAGGGGAGCCAGTGGCTCCCCTCTCTGTTGCTGGTAAATATGGCTCAAGAGTTACTTCTGCCGACCGGCAAAGACCACGACCACCTTGTCATCCCCCTTCTCCCGCACGAAGGCGTAGGGAGCATCCGAGAGTTTCTGGTGACTGCCTGCCGCAATGGCCGGATGGGCTGCGCGGAACTGGCCCAGTTGCTGCCAGTGCTTGACCAGCTCAGCCTTGTCTCCGCTGGCCAGCTCCTGCCAGTTCATGTCCGAGCGCAACGCCTGATCGAATACCCCGCCATCCTTGGCCAGCCCGCGGCCAGACTCGTCGCCGTAGTAGAGCTGGATGCCGCCTGGCAGCAGCATAAAGCTGTTGGCGACCCGGCGCTGTAGCGGCACATCCTGATAGTCGCCAAAGAACAGCTTGGTGTCGTGGGAGCTGATATAGCTCAGCACGTTGAACTCGGGATCCTGATTGATGCGGCTGGCGTAGCTGGCATAGGTGGGCTCGGCGCCCGCCATGCACTGGGCCTGAGGCAGGGCAAACTCGCGCTGATAGTCAAAGTTGATCAGCGAATCGAAGCCGTTCTGATACCAGAAATCCTTGGCGACCCCGTGATCCCACACCTCGCCCACCATGTAGAAGGGCAGCTCGTCGAGCGCCTTGTCCGGGTTGGCGGCCTTCCACTCCTTGAGCGCCGAAGTGCCCGCCTGTTTGAGCTTGGCCCACACTTCGGGCTCCAGATGCTTGACGGTGTCGGCGCGGAAGCCGTCTATGCCAAAGCGGCGCACCCAGTCGGTGTGCCAGGCGATCAGGTAGTCGCTCACGGTGGCGTCGGGCAACGCCTTGGCGAGGGTGTCTTTTTTCGCCGCCAGCAGCGGCGGCAGCCCTACCTGTTTGGTCGATTCGGTCAAGAAGTCCGGCAGCCCCGCCACCGAGCCGGTGACATCGTCGGTGCCGGGCTGCGGGTAGCCGGGCAGGCCAGCTCGCACCCAGTCACCGCTCCACCACTTGTTCCACGCTGGCGATTGATAGTCGATGAACTGGTTGTAGCCATGCCAGTTGAGGCCACCGCTCGGGCGCCACTGGTTCCAGACGGTCGGCAGTTTGCCGCTGTTTTGGGTCAGCTCGGTGAGCCCCAGATCCTGCAGATCGGCGAGGGTGGCGTAACCGGCATGGTTCATCACCACATCGAGGATGATCCGCATGCCGCGCTTGTGGGCCTCGTCCACCAGGGTCTTCAGGCTCTCCTCGTCGCCATAGTTGGGATCGATCTTGGTGAAATCCAGTGCCCAGTAGCCGTGGTAGGCGTAGAAGGGGAAGTTGCCCTGCTCGCCACCGCCGATAAAGCCGTGCACCTGCTCCACCATGGGGGTGATCCAGATGGCGTTCATGCCGAGGCTCTTGATGTAGTCGAGCTTCTCGGTCAGCCCCTTGAAGTCGCCGCCGTGCCAGGTGGCCACCTCGTCCTGGCCATCCTTCTGGCGGCCGAAACTGTGGTCGTTGGCGGGATCGCCATTGTGGAAGCGATCGGTCAGCAGGAAATAGACGCTCGCCTGATCCCAGCTGAACGGCGCTGGTTTGGTTGCCTTGACCGGTTCGAGCAGCAGCAGGCCGCCGCTCTCTTTACTCGGGGTCAGGGTCAGCTTGCCCTGTTTGACCACTGCCTCCTGTTTCGAGTAGGCATCCCGCAGCCGGGTGCCGTCGGGCCAGACCCCTTGCAGCGATACCGTGACCGGGCCGCCATCCCAGCTGATGCAGGGCTCTTGTGGTGGCTGGCGCTTGAACTCGCTCTTCTTGGTTGCCCGCAGCACCTTGAGGCTGGGGGTATCCGGGTTGAAGGTGAACTGATACTCCCCTGCCAGCATCACCCGCAGGGTAAAGCTCTGCTCCTTGCTGCATTTGTCCATCGGCTGGGCGGTGCCGAAGGGAAGCGGCTTGCTCTCGCTCGGGCCAAAGCTGGTGCCGCAACTGTTGCCTGCGTCGCTGATGCGGATCTGGTGGCTCCCCTTGGCAAGGGGATGGGTCAGCTCCACCGTGCCCTTGTCCAGCGCGATCGGGGTCGCTATCGGCTGACCATCCACATAGAGGTGAACCTCGGGGGCGGCCATCGCCTGTGGGGTGAACAGAGGGGCGGCCAGCAGGGCAAGCCAGAGAGAGGATAAGTTGGGAGCGCGACGCATAAGCCATTCCTTGAGCAGGGCAGTTCGGACAAGGGCCCATTCTAGGAGCAGCAAAGCGCGCCTTGGATCGGCAAAATGCCGATTTGTGACATCAGTTCAAATGGTTACGTTTTCAAGCCGAGGAAAGTGTGATGGGGGAGGCGCTCTGTTGATAAAAATAGCGGCCATAAAAAATGCCGGTCAGGTGACCGGCATTTGGCGTTTCAGGCATCGTCGTCACATCAGACGGTGAAGAACTTGAAGTTGACGAAGGCCACCGCGATGAAGGAGGCAACCATGCCGCTGATGCAGAGCACCGCAGGGCGGATGGCGGGCCAGCGATGGGTCAGCAGAATGATGGCCAGCAAGGTCGGATAGAGCCCGAACATGTAGCGCGGCATGGCGTTGAGGCCGGTCATCAGCGGAATGGTGCAGCAGATGAACATCAGGGTCGCCTCGGCCCAGCGCTTCTGGCTGAACAGGTAACCGTTCAGGCACCAGCCGAAGATCACCATGATGGAGAGGTAAGCCTTGCGACCGCCCAGCTCGAAACCGCTCAGCCACCAGTCCAGCGGGCTGTCCATGTAACGACCCCAAGCCACCTGAATGTGCTTGAAGGCCATGGCATCACCGGTCAGGTGATAGAGGTAGACCATGTAGGCAAACAGGCCGAACGGGATCATCCAGAGGGTGAACACCACCTTGAAGGCGCGCTCGGTGAAGCGGAAAAATTCCCGCCAGCCGTAGGCTTGCAGCGCCAGGATCAGCACCGGGAACACCATCATCACGCCCAGGTTGCGGGTACCCGAGATACAGACCCCCAGCACGGCCACCATCAGCCACTGCTCCCGATAGGCGAACAGGAACATTCCCAGCATCAGTGCCATAAAGGTCGACTCGGTATAACCGGAGACGAAGTAGGCGGAGAAGGGGGAGAAGGCGAGCAGCCAGACGCCGAAGCGGGCGGTATCGTCACCCAGCTTGAGCTGACGCAGCACCAGCAGCATCAGCGGCAGGCTGGCGAAGAAGGATGCGTTGGCCACAATGATGAGGCCGATCAGGCTCTCGACATTGAACAGGTTGGAGATGGCGCCGGAGACCATCGGATAGAGCGGCATAAAGGCCCAGTTGGCCGCATTGCCCTTGCTCAACCAGCGCGGGTAGAGGTCGTAGCCGTTTTCGATGATGCGCTGGAACCAGACGCAGTCGAACTGACAATAGGCCTGCAGCGGGCCGATATCGGGGGAGCCATAGAGCTGGACACCGAAGTAGCCCATGCCATACAGCGCCACCCGGCTCAGCATGAAGGCGGCGATGATCATCAGCCAGTCGCGGCCGCTGATGCGCAGTGACGGGCGATAGGGCTGTGCAGCCCCGGTGAGCGGGACAGTATTGGTCATATCATTCATCAGGCAAAAACCCAGACGCGAGAGAGAACGTAAGTGAGGACGGTAACGGTCAGGGTGGCGATGACCACCGGCAGCAGACCGGAGAGCCCCGCAAACAGCAGGCCGCTCAGGATCAGGTTACGCACCGCCAGCGAGAAGAGGGCGACCAGCAGAAACTTGCTGGCGGCTCCCTGCTTCTGGAAGGTGATGTAGCGGTGACCAAAGAAGGAGAACCAGAACGCGATGGCAAAGGCCAGCGTGGTAACCAGGTGCTCCGAGATGGTTGGCCAGGTATGAAACAGTGCGATGGAGGTGCCAAGGTCGACGAGGGTGGCCCCCCCGCCGACAAAACCGAAACGTACCAGCCGCCAGAATTCCTCGCGGGAGATCATTGAGGCGCTTGCTCCTGCTGCTCTTGCGGATTGCTCTCAGCGCTCTGCGGTTTGGCCGCATCCTGCTTGGCATACTGGCCATAGACCCCTTCAATGAGGTAGACCGGGCGCTGTTTCACTTCCACGAACATGCGGCCGATGTACTCGCCGATGATGCCGAGCGACAACAGCTGGATACCGCCGAGGAACAGCACCACGGACATCAGGGAGGCGTAACCGGGCACATCGATGCCGAAGAAGACCACCTGGGTCACGATCTTGAGGATGTACAGGAAGGCGACGAAGGAGACGCCGACACCGACATAGCTCCAGACCCGCAGCGGCCAGCTGGAGAAGCTGAGCAGACCGTCGAGGGCGAAGTTCCACAGTTTCCAGTAGTTGAACTTGGTTTCACCGGCGTGACGGGCAGGGCGCTCGTAGGGGACGCCAACGGCACGGAAACCGGCCCAGGCAAACAGACCCTTCATGAAGCGGTTGCGCTCCGGCAGCAGCTTGATCGCCTCGACCACGCGACGGTCGATCAGGCGGAAGTCACCGGCGTTCTCCGGCAGCTTGGTGCTGGTGGAGAGGGCGTTGAAGAAGCGGTAGAAGCCACCGGCCGTCACGCGTTTCATCGGGGTATCGGCGCTGCGATCGACGCGGATGCCGTAGACGGTGTCATAGTCACCGGTCTGCCACAGTTTGACGAATTCCAGAATCAGGGCGGGGGGATCTTGCAGATCCACGTCCATCGGCACGATGGCATCCCCTTTGGCCTGATGCAGACCGGCGGTCAGGGCAGCTTCTTTACCGAAGTTACGTGCCAGGTTGACTAGCGTGATGCGCGGGTCACGGGCGATGGCCTGTTCGACCACTTCACGGGTGCGGTCACGGCTGCCATCGTTGACGAATACAATTTCAAGCTGGTCTTTCAGCGGGGCCAGTTCGTTGTCTATCGCGTTGATGAAGGCATCGATGCTCTCTTCCTCGTTGTAAACGGGAACGACCAGAGAGAGTCGAAAATCTGGATGCGACATAAGAACGTCCTTATTTGGGATAGTTGTTTTTATAAAATGGTATTCGGGGCAAGGATCACTGGGCTACGGTCAAACGTACCGACTGCACATTGATGGGGGTCGGTGCCGATAGCGCCAGAAAATTGGGGTGCTTGGGGTCTGCCGTGAGCGAGTCACCGGGCAGACTGAGACGGATTTCGTTGATACCCGCCTTGGCCAGTTTCACCGTGGTGGTGAAGTCGTGACCCAGCGCCACCTTCAACAGGGCACCGGCTTGCGGGCTGTTGATGCGGGCGTGTACGGTGAGCTGATCCGGATTGGCCGCCTGTTTGGGCAGCACGAAGTAGAGACCGCCCTGACCGCTGAGCAGGGTGCCTTCATCGCTCGGCTTCTTGGCCCAGCCTTCGCTGGAGAGGAAGCGGCTCGGCTTGGTCAGATTGAGCTCGTTACCCGGCTGATAGGTCATGCTGGAGTTGTGTTCCCAGAAGCGGGTCTTGCCTTCCAGATAATAGAGTTTGTAGGCCAGGCTCACGTTGGGGTGAGCAGCCAGATAGAGGGTGTAAAGATAAAAACCGCTTAACGCCAGAATGGCAGTCAAAAAACCGAACTTTTTGTACGTCATATCACTCTCTACGCCTGACAGAATTGGTAGGCCGATGTCGCGCATATGCTAATCCAATTGCAAAAAAAGCATAGTGGATCACAAAAAAATATTTGGTCACATATTAACCCTTTTTTCCCCCTGTTCCAAACGTTGCTGTTTGCTGGTCAAACAAGGCTGCCGGGGCGTAAGTCGCCAGTGGCAAGGGGCGCTCCGGCAGGCGGTTTGGCAGATAGAGATACTTTGCTGCGTCATTTTCTAGCGGATGCGATAGTCAGCTGGCCTCTATCGCCATTTTGCAGGGGGCGATTTATGATGACTCACCTTTTCGTCAAGGATGACCTATGAAGTGGCTCTCCCTCTCTCTGCTGTTTGGATTATGGGCGCCAATGGCCTTTGCCAAGGCGCTTTGCCCCGAGCCCATTGAGGTCGGTTACGATAACTGGCCTCCCTACCATTACTATGAGCCTGACTCACCGCAACAGGTGCGCGGTTATGCCGTCGAGGTGCTGACGGCCGTGCTCACCGCCATGCACTGCAAGGTCAACTATGTGGAGCTGCCCTGGAAGCGGGTACTGCACGAGATGGAGTTCGGCGAGATAGACATGGCAATGGAGGCGAACATCAACGATGAGCGCGCCCGTTATGCCTGGTTTTCCGACTCCTACAACCCGGGACGCACCTTGCTGTGGGTCAGCAAGGGCAGCCACTACCCCGAGCAGGATCTGGCGAGCTGGCTGGCCAAGGGTTACTCCCTCGGCGTTACCAAAGAGTACTTTTATGGGGATGAGGTGATGTCGCTGCTCGGCCGATATGCCAAACAGGTGAGTGCGGTAAGCGACAAGCAGAATTACGAGAAGCTGGCCCGCGGGCGCATCGACGGTTTCCTCGGCGACATGCTGGCGACACCCAGCGCCCTTAACAAGGAGGGGCTGAGTAGTCAGTTTGTTGCTCATCCCATGGTGGTGTATGAATCGCCGAGCTTTTTCATGTTTAGCAAGCGCAGTTTTTCGCCGCAGTTCTTGCAACAATTCAACCAGAGGTTAGCCGCGTTCAAGGAGACGGATGCCTATGACATTATATGGCAACGTTATGGCCCCGGGCGCTAGCAAAGTATTGGCCGTTCACGCATCATGAGCGGCCTGAGCATCGGGTCTGCCGGTCAGACCTGACTGAGTGAACAAACCGTTTTGAGGTATCCATGGGGATGAAGTATTGGCTGGCCCTTGCCAATCTGGTGTGGCTGGGATGTTTGCCCGCCGGCGCGGTACATGCGACCGAAGCACAAGTAGTGGTGGCGGCCAGTGAAACCGGGCATGACTGGTATCAGGGCCGTCAGGCCGAACAGGCCCGTGTCGAGCTGGAGCAGCAGTTGCAAGAGGCTGTGCTGGCTCAGCTGCACCCCGATTTTTTCACCTTGTGGAAGCGCCTGCAGGCCGCTCCTGCCGCCAAGCGTGGCGCCATCTATGATGACATTTTTGCCAAGCTGAGCCGTTTCCAGCATGCCTGGCGGGGGATGGATCTGGTCTCTCGCGAGCAGATGAAGACCCTCAAGCTCGATTTGAATCGCCCTGTGGTGACCAAGCCCGGCAGTGATGACCTGCTCACCCAGGTGAAATCCCTGCGTCCCCAGGTGGCGGAATACGAGGCGGTGCGGGCCAAAGTGCACAAACTGCTGGCGATGCCGATGGCCAGCAAGTGGCCGACCCTCGATATGCCGACCCTGCGGGCCGGAGAGAGCGCCGCCGAGCTTGGCCAGATCCGCGCCATGCTCAACGAGCTGGGCGACAGTGCCCCGAGCCATGGTGATCTGATTTACGATGGCGATACCGAGCAGGCCATCAAAAAGTTCCAGCGTCGTCACGGCCTGACCGCTGATGGCATTATCGGTCGTCAGACCCGTTCCTGGCTCAATACCGGCCCGCAAGTGCGCGCCAGCCTGCTGCTGCGCAACCTGTGGCGTCGTGATCTGGTGGATCAGCTCGCCGCTGGCCGCTACGTGCTGGTCAATATTCCCGACTACCGCCTGAGCGTGGTGGAGTCCGGCAACGAGGTGTTCACCAGCCGGGTCATCGTCGGCAAGGAGCAGCGGGCCACCCCCATTCTGGCCAGCGAAATTCGCTCCATCGTGCTCAACCCCTCCTGGCATGTGCCGCGCTCGATCCTGAGCAAGGACATTCTGCCCAAGCTCGGCCGTGATCCTGCCTATCTCAATCGCGAGCAGTTCGAGGTGATCGACAGCGAGGGCAACCCGGTGCAGTTCACCGAAGAGGGGTGGCATCAGGCGCTGGCTGCCGGTTTCCCCTATCGCCTGCGGCAAAAGCCGGGTGATCACAATGCTCTGGGTCGTTACAAGTTCTACCTGCCCAATAATGACGCCATCTATCTGCACTCCACCCCGCGCAAGGCGCTGTTCGAGCAGGGGGCGCGCGCCTTTAGTTCGGGTTGTATCCGGGTGGAACATGCGGACGATCTGGCCGAGCTGTTGTTGGCCGATTCCCGCTATCAGCCGGACAAGGTGGCCAATATCCTCAAGGAGAGCCAGACCAAATGGTTGCCGCTCACCACGCCCATTCCGGTCTTTACCGTCTACTGGAGCAGCTGGATCGACGAAAATGGTCGCCAGCAACTGCGCAACGACATCTACGGATTTGATCGGGTCAGCTTCCAGAGCCGCCTGCTGTGATCCCAGCCACAGAGTGAAAAGCCCGGTCTGTGCCGTGCTTTTCTATGGGCGATTGCGGTTTGACAGGGCCCCCCGCCGGAGGGTAGTTTCAAGCGCCTGTATGACATTCACTCAGTGAGCTTATTCACTTTTTCGCTTGAATCTGCGATGGACGAACCCCTTATGCTGGAACAAGAGATAAGTCGACGTCGCCTGTTGTTGGGAGCCGGTTGCCTGCTGGGCAGCTCGCTGATCTCCTTCCCTGCACTGGCAAGCCGCAGTACCACCGGGCGTGAACTCAGTTTCTTCAATCTCAATACCGGCGAGCGGGTGCGCGCCAGCTATTGGGAGAACGGCCACTATCTGAGCGACGGGTTGGCCGAGCTCAACCACATCTTCCGCGATTACCGGCGCAATGAAGTGTTCAACATCGACAAGAAGCTGTTTGATCAGCTGTTCCTGTTGCAGCACAAGCTGGGTCGGCGCAGTGAAATTCAGCTGATCTCCGGCTATCGCGCCCCGGCCACCAATCGCCAGAAGCGTCACAAGAGCCGCGGCGTGGCCAAGCACAGCTACCACACCCTGGGGCAGGCGGTGGATGTGCGGATCCCCGGCGTACAGCTCGCCCATCTGCGCAAGGCGGCCCTCAATCTCAAGGTCGGTGGGGTCGGCTACTATCCCCGCGATAACTTCGTTCACCTCGATACCGGCCCGGTTCGCAGCTGGTAAAGGGGTTGGCAAGCTGCCAAGCTCTTCCCACCAGTGAGGAGATAGCGATGAAAAAGATAGTGATTGGCGGCCTGATCGCCCTGTTGTTGACCGGTTGCAGCAAGCTCAACCGTGAAAATTACGACCAGTTGAAGATGGGGATGAGTTACGCCGAGGCCAGCACCATTCTGGGCAAGGCGGAGCGTTGTGATGATGCCTTGGGCACTACCAGCTGCCTCTGGGGCGGGGAAGGGAAGAACATCAAGATCCGCTTTATCGCCGACAAGGCGACCTTCTTCAGCTCGGAAGGGATTAACTGAGTCGCAGAACGTCCATGAAAAAAGCGCCGCTAGGGCGCTTTTTTGTTGCTCGCAATCCAACCTGCCTCGCCAGACGCTGGCGTACTCAGTGGGTGGCGTACTGGTAGTTGAAGGTGGGCAGTCCCCACTTGAAGCGAACCGCCAGCAGCCGCAACACAAAACCGATGCCGATGGCGCCGAAAGCCGCCCAGTCGTTGGGCAGGCCCTGCTCCAGAGCCAGACAGTAGAGCGCTGCAGTGATCAGCGAAATGGCGGCATAGAGCTCGCGGCGAAACACCAGCGGAATGCGCTGGCAAAGCAGATCCCGCAGGACGCCGCCGAAGGCCCCTGTCACTACTGCCATGATGCAGGCAATGCCGGCACCGTGGCCCATATCCAGCGCACGAGCCGCGCCGAAGATGGAGAAGACCACCAGCCCCAGCGCATCGAGCGCCATGAACAGTTTGCCGAGATAGCGCATCAGCGGGGCGGAGACCACCCCCGCCATCGCAGCGGCGGCAACCAGCAGCACATATTCCGGATGCTCAATCCAGAGCAGCGGATAGTGGCCCAGCAGCACATCGCGAATGGTACCGCCACCGATGGCCGTCGCCGAGGCGATGATCACCACCCCAAACAGATCCATCCGTCGCCGACCCGCGGCCAGCGCGCCGGTCATCCCTTCGGCCACCAGGCCCACCAAGAAGAGTGCATGTAACATGAGATATCCCAGGGAACGAGAAAGGCCCGCATCCTACCAACTCGTGTCATATGGGACAAGTGTTCGAATACATGCATTAATTTAATTCATGCTAAATGCGAAAAAGGCACCGTTTCGGGTGCCTTTTTCTAATCAATGTTCAAGGATTAGCGGCCTAACTGCTGCTGCCGGTAGTGATCGACCCACATGGCGGTGGCGCCACAGATGGCGACCGGCATCACAAAGAGGTTCACCACCGGAATGGCGGAGAAGAGGGTGACCAGGGCGCCGAAGCTCAGGCACTTGCCACGGCGTTGCTTCAAGGCATCGCGCATGGTGATGAAGCTTATTTTGTGATTGTCGAACGGATAGTCGATGTACTGGATCGCCATCATCCAGGCGCTGAACAGGAACCAGAGCACCGGCGCCAGGGTCTGGCCCACCACCGGGATCAGGAACAGGATCAGGCAGCCGATGGCCTTGGGCAGGTAATACTTCAGCTTGGTCCATTCGCGGCCGAAGGTGCGCGGCACATCCTTGACGATATCCAGCATGCCGCTGTCATTGGCGGGTTGGCCGGTGAGTATCTGCTCCACTTTCTCCGCCAGCAGGCCGTTGAAGGGGGCGGCAACCCAGTTGGCGACCGAGCTGAAGATAAAGGAGAAGACCACTAGGATGGTGATCAGAGCGATGGGCCACAGCAGATAGTCCAGCCAGTCGAGCCAGGCGGGGATCTGCTGATGGAGCCAGGCGAACAGGCCGTCGAGCTGCAGCAGCAGGGCATAGAAGGCCCCGGCGAACAGCACGAAGTTGACCAGTAGGGGGATCAGCACAAAGGTGCGGATGCCCGGTTGGCGAATAAGGGAAAACCCGCGCAGGAAGTAGTCTGCACCGCTGATTGAATCTTTGACCATATGGGGTGATTGGCTCATGTGAGCTCCATCTATGCATGGGAGAACTGCCAGCATATTACAAACAAGCCTTTGATTTGGTAAAGTCGCCGACTATTCCTTATTTCGTGCCGTGGCGACTGAACATCGGGCACTGGATCAGGGCAAGATCGCGAACGTTTTTTAAGCAGGGCACGAGGATTTGACCGACCGAACAGGGTGTGATCTTATACTCTC